>NZ_JBYCZS010000028.1:0-87631 GCF_057586355.1 Caulobacter sp. SRI_008 | reverse complement strand
CGAAAACCGGCGCCGCCGCGACGGTGGATCGACCGGGCGCGACGGTCAGATCTGAGAGACCCCTCATCCGTCGGCTGTCGCCGACACCTTCTCCCGCAAGGGGAGAAGGATGGCGCTCGGGACTTGCACTCCGCCCTTCCCCACCGTAACTCCCCCGCCATGACCACCAAGGCCAAGATCTGCGGGCTCTCGACGGCGGAGACGGTGAAGGCCGCCTTCGACGGCGGCGCGGCCTATCTGGGCTTCGTCTTCTTCGCCAAGAGCCCCCGCAACATCACGCCCGAAGCCGCCGAGCGGCTGGTGCAGCCGGTGCGCGGCCGGGGCGTGCAGACCGTGGCCGTCACCGTCGATCCCGACGACGCCCTGATCGACCGCCTGATGGCGACCATGCGCCCCGACCTGATCCAGGTGCACGGCAAGGAGACGCCCAGCCGCGTGCGCGAGATCGCGCAGCGCAGCGGCGCGGGGGTGATCAAGGCCTTCTCCGTTTCCTCGTCGGCCGACGTCGACCAGGCCCGCGCGTTCGAGACCGTCGCCGAGCAGTTCCTGTTCGACGCCAGGCCCGTGGAAGGATCCGCCCTGCCCGGCGGCACCGGCGCAAGGTTCGACTGGAGCCTGCTGGAAGGCCGGCGATTTTCTCGCCCGCATTTCCTGGCCGGCGGACTCGATCAGTGGAACGTGGCGCAGGCGGTCAAGGCCTCGGGGGTCCCGCTGGTGGACGTTTCCTCTGGCGTGGAACGCGGTCCGGGCCTAAAGGACCCGGCTCTGATCGCGGCGTTCCTCGACGCCGTCAAACGCGCCTAAAAGCCCGGAAGACGATCTTGAACGCTCCTACCGCGACTCCTGAACGGCCTAACGACTGGTCCGCCTATCCCGACGCCAAGGGGCGCTTCGGCGACTACGGCGGCCTCTATGTGGCCGAGACCCTGATGCCGCTCGTGCTCGAGCTGGACCGGGCCTACACCGAGGCCAAGAACGATCCGGCGTTCCAGAAGGAGCTGCGCGGCTACCTGACCCACTATGTGGGCCGGCCCAGCCCGCTCTATTTCGCCGAGCGCCTGTCCAAGCACCTCGGCGGCGCCAAGATCTACTTCAAGCGCGAAGAGCTGAACCACACCGGCGCGCACAAGATCAACAACTGCATGGGCCAGATCCTGCTGGCCCAGCGCATGGGCAAGACCCGGATCATCGCCGAGACGGGCGCTGGCCAGCACGGCGTGGCCTCGGCCACCGTGACGGCCCGCTTCGGCCTGCCCTGCGTGGTCTATATGGGCGCCGTCGACGTCGCCCGTCAGAAGCCCAACGTCTTCCGCATGAACCTGCTGGGCGCCGAAGTGCGCCCGGTGACCTCGGGGGCCGCGACCCTCAAGGACGCCATGAACGAGGCCATGCGCGACTGGGTCACCAACGTGGCCGACACCTATTACATGATCGGCACCGCCGCCGGCCCGCATCCCTATCCGGCCATGGTCCGCGACTTCCAGGCGGTGATCGGGAACGAGACCCGCGAGCAGATCCAGGAACTGGAAGGCCGCCTTCCCGACGCCGTCGTCGCCTGCGTGGGCGGCGGTTCGAACGCCATCGGCATGTTCCACCCGTTCCTGGCCGACGAGAGCGTCAAGATCTACGGCGTGGAAGCCTCGGGCCATGGCCTGGACACCGACAAGCACGCCGCCTCGCTGACCGGCGGCCGCCCGGGCGTGCTGCACGGCAACAAGACCTATCTGCTGCAGGACGACGACGGCCAGATCCTCGACGCCCACTCGATCAGCGCCGGCCTCGACTATCCGGGCATCGGGCCGGAGCACTCGTTCCTGCACGACATCGGCCGCGCCCAGTACCTGACCTGCACCGACGACGAGGCCCTGAAGGCCTTCCAGCTGTGCGCCGAGCTCGAGGGCATCATTCCGGCCCTGGAAAGCGCCCACGCCCTGGCCAAGCTGCCGCAGCTGGCCAAGGAAATCGGCGAAGGCGGCGTCATCGTGCTGTGCCTGTCGGGCCGCGGCGACAAGGACATCTTCACCGTGGCCGACGCCCTGGGGCGCACGATCTAATGGGCGATCTGATGAGCTATCGCGACGGCACCCGCCTCGAGCGCGCCTTCCAGCGGGAAAACGACCACCGGGCCCTGTTCGTCGCCTACATCATGGCCGGCGACCCGGACCTGGAAACCTCGTTCGAGCTGCTGACGGGCCTGGCCGAGCACGCCGACGTCATCGAGCTGGGCATGCCCTTCTCGGACCCGATGGCCGAGGGCCCGACCATCCAGCTGGCCTCGCAGCGCTCGCTGGCCGCCGGCACCAAGATGCGCGACGTGCTCGGCATCGTCCGCCGCTTCCGCGAGACCAACACGGTCACGCCGATCGTGCTGATGGGCTATCTGAACCCGGTGCTGTCCTACGGTTTCGAAAGCTTCGCCAATGACGCCTCGGACGCCGGCGCCGACGGCGTGATCATCGTCGACTGCCCGCCGGAAGAGGCCGACGCCCTGACCGACGCGCTGGAAGCGGCGAAGATGAACCTGATCCGCCTGGCGACGCCGACGACCGACGACGCGCGCCTGCCGGCCGTGGTCAAGCGCACCTCGGGCTTCATCTACTACGTCTCCGTCGCGGGCGTGACCGGCGTGCTGGAAGCCGACGCCGACGCCGTGCGCGGCCCGGTCGAGCGCCTGCGCGCCGCCTCGGGCCTGCCGGTGGCGGTCGGCTTCGGCATCAAGACCCCCGAGCGCGCCGCCGAGGTGGCCCGCGTGGCCGACGGCGTCGTCGTCGGCTCGGCGCTGGTCGACGAAATCGCGTCGGCGGCGAAGCTGAACGAAAACGTGACCCAAAAGGTTCTTTCCAAGGCGTCGGAGCTGGCTAAGGCTGTGCGATCGGCGCGAGTCGGAACGGCATGAGGCTTTAAGGCTATGGCTATGGCTGAACCCCAAGGCCCCAAGAAGGGCGACAAGGCCAAGACCTCGACCGACCGTCGCGGCGGCTGGCTGTCTCGGATCGCGCCCGGTGTGCGCGGCGCCTTCGCCAAGCGCGAGACGCCCGAGAACCTGTGGGTCAAGTGCCCCGACACGGGCGAGATGATCTATCGCTCCGACCTGGAGGCGGCCCTGTGGGTCACCCCGGCCGGACGCCACATGCGCATCGGTCCCGAGGCGCGCTTCAAGTTCACCTTCGACGACGGCGAGTACGAGTCGCTGCCGACCCCGTCGGTCGTCGAAGACCCGCTGAAGTTCTCGGACGGCAAACCCTACAAGGACCGCCTGGCCGCCGCTCGCAAGAGCACCGGCGAACAGGACGCCATGGCCATCGGCTACGGCAAGGTCGGCGGCGTCGACGCCGTGGTCCTGGTCCAGGACTTCGCCTTCATGGGCGGCTCGCTCGGCATGGCCGCCGGTGAAGGCTTCATCGCCGCCGCCAAGGCCGCCCTCGCCCGCGAAGTGCCACTGATCGCCTTCACCGCCGCTGGCGGCGCGCGCATGCAGGAAGGCGCCCTGTCGCTGATGCAGATGGCCCGCACCACCCTGGCCATCAACGAGCTGAACGACGCGGCCCTGCCCTATGTCGTGGTCCTCACCGACCCGACCACCGGCGGCGTCACCGCCTCCTACGCCATGCTGGGCGACGTGCACCTGGCCGAGCCGGGCGCCCTGATCGGCTTCGCAGGGCCCCGCGTCATCGAGCAGACCATCCGCGAGACCCTGCCGCCGGGCTTCCAGCGCTCGGAATACCTCGTCGAGAAGGGCATGGTCGACCGCGTCACCGCCCGCAAGGACCTGCCGCAGACGCTGGGTTCGATCCTCGGCACCCTGATGCTGGGCCGTCGCAAGGCGGCCTGAACCTGCAGATGCTCCCCCTCTGGGGGAGCTGTCGGCAAAGCCGACTGAGGGGGTGCGGCGCAGCCGCCTGACGGCGGCCCCCTCCACCCCTTCGGGGTCCCCCTCCCCCAGAGGGGGAGGATCTTGATCGCGAACCCATGACCGACCACCTCCGCGCCCACGACGCCGCGCTGGAGCGCCTGCGGGCGCTGCATCCGCTGAAGATCGACCTGTCGCTGGACCGCATGCGCCGGCTGTGCGCGGCGCTGGACAACCCGCAGGACCGCCTGCCGCCGGTGATCCACGTGGCCGGCACCAACGGCAAGGGCTCGACGGTCGCCTATCTGCGCCACATGGCCGAGGCGGCGGGCCTCAAGGTCCACGTCTTCACCTCGCCGCACCTGGTGCGCTTCGTCGAGCGCATCCGCCTGGCCGGGACGCTGATCACCGAGGCGCATCTGGCCGACGTGCTGGAGCGCGTCGAGGCGGCCAACGCCGGCGAGGCGATCACCTTCTTCGAGATCACCACGGCCGCGGCCTTCGTCGCCTTCGCCGAGACGCCGGCCGACCTCTGCATCGTCGAGGTGGGGCTGGGCGGCGTGCTCGACGCCACCAACGTGATCGCGCAACCGGCCGTCAGCGTGATCGCGCCCATCGACCTCGACCACCGCGAATTCCTGGGCGACACGATCGAAGAGATCGCCGTCGAGAAGGCCGGGATCATCAAGCCGGGCGCGCCTGCGGTGAGCGCCCGCCAGCAGGACGCCGTCGACGGCGTGCTGGAGACCGCCGCCGCCCTGGCCGGGGTCGAGCTCACGCTCATGGGCCGTGACTTCGACGCCTGGGAGGAGCGCGGCCGCCTGCTGGTGCAGATGGAAGACCGCCTGCTCGACCTGCCCGCCCCCGCCCTGCCCGGCGAGCACCAGTTCGCCAACGCCGGCCTCGCCGTCGCGGCCCTTCTGGCCCTGGACGATCCTAGGATCGACGAGACGGCCATGGGCCGGGGGATCGCCGGCACGGTCTGGCCGGCCCGCTTCCAGCGCCTGACGGCCGGTCCCTATGCGGAAGCCGCGCAAAGCGCCGGCGCCGACCTGTGGCTCGACGGCGGCCACAATCCCCACGCCGGCCGCGCCGTGGCCCGCGCCGTGGCCGATCTGGCCGCCCGCGACGGCCGTCCCGTGGCGCTGATCTCGGGCCTGCTGGCCAACAAGGACGCCACCGGCTTCTTCCAGGCCTTTCGGGGGATCGCCGCCAAGGTGTTCACCGTCACCTTCGAAGGCCACGCCGCCGCCAGCGCCGCTGAAACCGCCGCCGCCGCCGAACTGGCCGGCCTGCGCGCCGCCGCCTGCGACGGGCTGGACGACGCCCTCAGCCGGGCGTTGGCGCTGGACCCCGTCCCGCACGTGCTGATCTGCGGCTCGCTGTATCTGGCGGGTGAGGTGCTCGGCGCCAGCGAGGCGACCTGGCCGGCCTGACCGAACCCTCTCTCTTTGAGAGAGGGAGGGGCCCGCCGCCGCAGGCGGTGGGAGGGTGAGAGGTAACAAACTCTCCGGAAGAGGCGCGGGCAGACCGACCTCAAGCCCAAAATCTTCGTCACCCCTAGGAGTCGGCGCAGTGCGGTGGCCCCTGGGTCCCGGCTCTACGGTCCGCTACGCGAACCTTCGGCCGGGATGACGGCGTAGGTTTGCACCGACGGGTTTGAGGCTTACCGGCAAGCGGTGAAACCTCTCACCCTCCCACCGCTTCGCGGCGGGCCCCTCCCTCTCTCTCAGAGAGAGGGTTTTAGAAGTTCCGCACCGAGATGTCCGGTACCGCCAGCACGCCGGCCTCGCCGCTTTCGTCGCCCCAGGCCAGACGCGAGCCGTCGGCGTTGACCGACAGGCTGCTGATCGGGGCGCCCTTCTCGGCCTTCAGGGTCTCGATGCGGCCCGAGCGCATGTGCGCGGCCCAGACGCGGCCGTTGTCCTGGCCGGCGATCATCACCGGCAGGGCGTCGATGCCGGCCACCTGCACCACCAGCGAGTCGCGCGAGAAGCCGATCTCGGCGGCTTCCTTGCCCATCGGACCGCTGGCCCCGGCGAACGGCCAGATCACCGCGCCGTTGGCGCCGGCGGTGGCCAGCAGGGCGCCCTTGTCGAAGAAGTCCAGGCTCTTGATCTTGGCCGGATAGCCGCCCATCCGCATGTCCTTGCCGTCCGACAGGCGCCAGCCGTGCAGCTGGTTCTCCTGCATCGCCGAGACCAGGAACTTGCCGTCGGGGCTGTAGGCCAGGGCCACGTGGCTGCCGGCCCACTTCATCACCGTCGGCTTCTGGTCGGCGATGCGGCTCCACCACAGCGACACGCCGCCATAGCCGGCCGCGGCCAGGCGCTTGCCCTTCGGGTCGAAGGCCACGCCCGAGACGGTCTTCTCGTGGACATAGGTGCGGCGGAACTCGGCGTCGGCCGAGTCCAGCACGTGCACTTCCTTGCCGGCCGTGAAGGCGATCAGGCCCGAGGCGGCGCTGGCCGTCACATGCTCGATCCACTTGCCCTTCACCTCGGCCAGCAGGGTGGCCACGACCTCGTCGCCCTCGACCCGGCTCCAGACCACGCGGCCGTCGTCGCCGCCGGTCACCAGGCCCCGGCCCGAGGGGTGCACGCAGGCGGCCAACACGGCCCCGCCGAGCGGTCCGCCATGGGCTTCCACGGTGACGAAACCGCCCTCGGCCTCGAATCGGACGGTGCCGTCGCCCAGGGCGAATCCGGCGCGTCCAGCGCGATCGAACAGGGCGGCGGTGACGTAGGCGTCGAAGGAAAAGATCATGCGCGGGGGCTTAGCGCGGCCTGATGGCCAGCGCTAGTCGCGCGGGGCGCGAAGCCCGGCGCCCAAAACGCTCTCCTGAACGGCGTTAGGCCAAAAAGACTCACAAAAGGGGTTGCCATTGCGGCGCGTCGTCGGGCTTTACTTCCGCGCTCGTCTGCGCCAGACGTGGCATCTAACAATTTCTGGACCGCCTGGGGGCGGTCCCCGGGAGACAGTCAGGCTATGGCGGCTAAACTTGCTGGCGGCGGCGGCGGTCGCTACTCGCTGAACCAGAATTCAGAAATCAACGTCACGCCCTTCGTCGACATTCTGCTCGTTCTGCTCATCATCTTCATGGTCGCCGTGCCGATGGCCGTGACCTCGATCAAGATCGACCTTCCCCCGGCTTCGCCGCCGCCTCCCGGCGTGAAGCCGAAGGAACCGGTCTTCATCTCGATCCAGAAGTCGGGCGCTCTGTTCATCGCGGACAAGCAAACCAGCCTCGACAACCTGCAGTTCGACCTGGACGCCAAGTTCACCTCGAACGGCCAGGCTGGCCCGAAGGACGACCAGCGCGTGATGATCCGCGCCGACGCCGACGTCATGTACGCCGACTTCATGGGCGTGCTGAACCAGCTGCAGACCGCTGGCTGGTACAAGGTCGGCCTGATCAACGAAGACATCCACTAAGGATCTTCGGCGACAGCCAAAAAGACCAAGGGGCCGGCGGCGAAAGCTTCCGGCCCCTTTTTCTTGTCCGCTTTTCAGGAAAACCCGATGCCCGACGCCAAGACCTGGATCGCCTTCGCCCTGGTGTGCCTGGGGATGGCCCTGACCCCGGGGCCGAACATGCTCTATCTGGTCAGCCGCTCGATCTGCCAGGGACGCTGGGCCGGGATCGTGTCGCTGGTCGGCACGGCGGCGGGTTTCATCGTCTATCTGGTCTGCGCGGCGTTGGGCATCACGGCCCTGCTGATGGCCGCCCCGATCGCCTACGACGTGCTGCGGTTCGGCGGCGCGCTGTACCTCGGCTGGCTGGCCTGGCAGGCGATCAAGCCGGGCGGACAGTCGCCCTTCCAGGTGCGCGAGTTGCCCAAGGACCCGCCGGCCAAGCTGATGGCCATGGGCTTCCTGACCAACCTGCTCAATCCCAAGGCGGCGATGCTCTATCTGTCGCTGCTGCCGCAGTTCATCGACCCCAAGCACGGAGCGGTGCTCAGCCAGTCGCTGCTGCTGGGCGGCACCCAGATCGCCGTCAGCCTGACGATCAACGGCCTGATCTGCCTGGCCGCCGGCTCGATCGCCACCTTCCTGGCCACGCGCCCCAGCTTCGCCCTGGTCCAGCGCTGGCTGATGGCCAGCGTGCTGGGGGGTCTGGCCGTGCGCATGGCCACCGAGGCGCGGCGCTAGGACAGAACCTGGCAGCAGCCTGTCGGCGGGACGTTCCCTGCCGGCCACAACAGGCCTATCTAGCCGCCCATGAGCGACTTCGACGACGAGGATGAAACCCAGGGCCGGCGCCGGGCGCTGTCCAACACCCAGGTGCTGGGCTTCCTGGCGCGCTTCTGGCTGCGCCGGAAGCTGATCTTCACCGCCGGGGTGGTGCTGACCCTGATCGCGGTGGGCTTCGACGTGGCCCTGCCGACCGCCGCCGAGCACCTGGTCAATGTGGTGGTGGCCGGCGAGAAGTCGCGCGCCTGGGGCGCCTGGGCCGTCTTCGTCGGCGTCTACCTGGCCTTTTCGCTGATCCGCAACATCGCCCACCGGTTCTGGATCCCGCTGGCCGCCCGCAACATGGAGGAGATGACCAACGAGGGCTTCGCCCGCGTCCAGGCCTTCTCGTCCGACTGGCACGCCGACAGCTTCGCCGGCGCCACGGTGCGCAAGCTGACCCGCGCCATGTGGGGTTACGACAGCGTCACCGACGCCTTCACGATCTGGCTGGTGCCCAGCATGATCGTGCTCTTGGGCCTGTCAGGCGTGATGCTGGTCAAGCAGCCCCTGGCCGGCGCCATCTCGCTGGTCGTGGTGCTGCTGTACCTGTCGGTGAACCTGTGGATCACCGAGCGCTATGTGCGGCCCGCCAACCTGAAGTCCAACGCCCTGGACTCCGCCATCGGCGGGGCCCTGGCCGACGCGGTGACCTCCAACCCGACGGTGAAGGCCTTCGGCGCCGAGGACCGCGAGACCGCTCGCCTGGCTCAGGTCACCGCGGCCTGGCGCGACGCGGTTATGGTCACCTGGAACCGCTTCACCGACGTGTGGCTGGGCCAGAACCTGCTGCTGGTCGTGCTGCAGGCGGGCCTGACCGGGGCCATGGTCTGGTCCTGGATGCGCGGCCAGGCCAACGCCGGCGACATCGTCGCGGCCATGACCTCGTTCCTGCTGATGAGCGGCTATCTGCGCAACATGGGCGAGAACATCCGCATGCTGCAGAAGGGCATCGACGACAGCGAGGACGTCGCGGCCTGGTCGACGCTGCCGCCGCAGATCGCCGACGCCCCCGGCGCGCCCGACGTCGTCACCGGCCCCGGCGCCGTCGCCTTCCAGGGCGTGACCTTCGCCTACCGCAACGCCGGCGCGCCGCTCTACGACCGCTTCTCGCTGGACATCGCGCCGGGCGAGAAGGTGGCCCTGGTCGGCCCCACCGGCTCGGGCAAGTCGACCTTCGTCAAGCTGATCCAGCGCCTGCACGACCTGCAGGGCGGGCGGATCCTGATCGATGGCCAGGACGTGGCCAAGGTCACCCAGGGCAGCCTGCGCCGCGCCATCGCCGTGGTGCCGCAGGACCCGGCGCTGTTCCATCGCAGCCTGCTCGACAACATTGCCTACGGCCGCCCCGACGCGACCTTCGAGCAGGTGGTGGAGGCCGCGAAAAAGGCCCGCGCCCACGACTTCATCCTGAAGCTGCCGCACGGCTACGACACCTTGGTGGGCGAGCGCGGCATCAAGCTATCGGGCGGCGAGCGCCAGCGCGTGGCCATCGCCCGCGCCTTCCTGACCAACGCCCCGATCCTGGTGCTGGACGAGGCCACCTCGTCGCTTGACGTGGAGACCGAGGCCCTGGTGCAGGAGGCCGCCGAGGCCCTGATGCAGGGCCGCACGACCATCGTCATCGCCCACCGCCTGTCGACCGTGCGCGGCGCCGACCGGATCCTGGTGTTCCAGAACGGCCGCGTCGTCGAGGAAGGCCGCCACGCCGACCTCAAGGCCAAGGGCGGGGTCTATGCGCGGCTGAACGCGGTCAGCGAGGGGGCGGTTTAGGCCGCGAGGCCAGGGCCTCCTCCGCCGTCACGTTGCAGGCGTCGCCCTGCGGCCGGATCTCCATGCGGATATCCCCGAGCACCACGTCGCGCAGGGGCGAGGGTTCGACGGTCGCGGCCTCGCCCGAGCGCGCCAGCACCCCGGCGATGTCGGCCACCCGGCCGCAGGGGCTGGACGCATAGCCGATCTTCTTCCAGCGACCTTCGCGCATGCCGAAGACGTCGAGCATCGAGCCGCTCGACAGCAGCACCTCCTCGGACCCGTCCGCGTCGATGTCGAGCAGCAGGGCCGAGCACGGCTTGGCGGCGAAGCGGCACGGCGAGTCGCTCAGATCGGCCAGGCGCTCGAAGCCGTTCGGCAGGGTCCGCCCCTTGGGGTAGACGATCACGTCGGCCATCGGCTCGGCCTTCCCCGGCGCGGGCCCGGCCGCCAGGCGGGCGAGACTGGCCTTGGCCGCCTTGGCGACGAGGGCGTCCGGCCCTGCCGCCAGGCGCTTGAGCGCATCCAGGCCGAACCGGCCGCTGCGAAACCGCAGGAAGTCATAGTCGAAAGCCTCGGCCTTGACCTTGCCCGCCTTCAGCCGCGCGACCTGGTCGCCGACCGACAGCCGGCGCGGATCAGCGATCGGCGTCACCAGGGCCAGCAGCACGACGATGACCACGAAGGCCATGCCGATATTGGTCGTCTCCAGGGTCTTCAGCCAGGGCCCGGGCCGCACGGCGGCGATCGCGTAGCCGATCGCATAGCCGGCCGCGACCAGCACGCAGGCGGCGGCGATGATCCGGTCGGTGCTGAGGCCGTACTGGCCGATGCGCAGGGAAAGGCCGTAGGCGGCGAGAACCGTGATCGGAACCAGCAGCAGGCCGGCCAGCCGCGCCGCCCACTTCAGGATCAGGGCCGTCGTCTCGGTGCCGTCCTGATAGGCGGCGTTGGTCAGCAAAACGAGGAAGGCGGCGGCGGTCAGCAGGCTGGCGGTGGCGCTGCGGGTCTTCCACAGCGGCTCCAGACCGGTGAACGGCAGGGTCAGCAGGAAGGCCCCGGCGATCAGCACCATCAGCGGCAGCAGCCAGGCCAGCAGGGTCAGGGCCACGGTCCGCACCCCGCGCACCAGGCCGGCCCGCACGTCGGTCAGCTGCACGGCGGCGGCGAAGATCGTGGTCGTGGCGGGAATGGCGAACAGCTTGGTCTGGATGATCGTCTCGATGATCCCCACGCCGATCAGCTTGAACAACACCGCCGCCAGCCACAGCAGCAGCCAGAAGGCGCCGGTGAAGCCGACCGCCAGCGCCAGCTGCACCCCGTGCTTCCAGGTGATGTCGAAATAGCTGGCGAAGCGGGCGATGGGCCGCCGCTCGATGTCGGCCGGCTCGACCAGGTGGTGGCCGATGAAGATCAGGGCCGCCACCCCCAGGAAGCTCAAGGGTCCCAGGCCGTTGACGCCCGAGGCCGACGGATCGCCGCTCCACACGCCATAGGCCCCGACCCCGGCCGCGAGCAGCACGACCACGCCCTTCCAGGCCGCCAGCGCCGGCCAGCGCATGGTCGAAAGCCCCGCCAGCACCACGAACGGCGCGAACAGCACGGCCAGCAGGAACGCCGCATAGACCATCGGCTGGCCGTCGGGCCAGCGCTTGAACTCGTCGGCCTGATACAGCCAGTACAGCAGCAGGCCCTGGGCCAGGCCCGTGACCAGGCGCAGGATCGCCGCCCGGCGGACGACGCGCGGATCGGCTTCGACGGCTTGATCAGTCATCGGCGGGCTCCTGCAACCTTCGAGCAGCAGAGATCACGCCCCGCGTGCGGCGCCTAGGACGAAGCTTGGCCTCCATCCTTTCTCCACACGCTCTCGACGCTCCCTCGACGCCCCCTCCACACCCCCTTCGAACATCGGGCCCTCTCGCCTTGCCCTGGCGCGCCCCCGCTTCTAGGTTCCGCCCCGTTCCAGGAGTCTCCCCGCCCATGGCCTATCGCTCGCTTCGCGAATTCATCGACGTGCTGGAGGCCCAGGGCGAGCTGGTGCGGGTCAAGGAGCCGGTCTCCTCGGTCCTCGAGATGACCGAGATCCAGACCCGCCTGCTGGCCACCGGCGGCCCGGCGGTGCTGTTCGAGCACGTGCTGCTGCCCGACGGCTCGCGCTCGTCGATGCCGGCCCTGGCCAACCTGTTCGGCACCGTCAAGCGCGTGGCCATGGGCGTCACCCTGGGCGGCGAGCCGCGCACCACCGCCGGCGAACTGCGCGAAGTGGGCGAACTGCTGGCCTTCCTGCGCCAGCCCCAGCCCCCCAAGGGCCTGAAGGACGCCATCGACATGCTGCCGCTGGCCAAGACGGTGCTGTCGATGCGCCCGGGCACGGTGAAGAAGGCGCCCGTGCAAGAGGTGGTGCTGAAGGGCGACCAGATCGACCTCTCCAAGCTGCCGGTGCAGACCTGCTGGCCGGGCGAGCCGGCCCCGCTGATCACCTGGGGCCTGGTGGTCACCAAGGGTCCCAGCGACGACCGCGAGGACGACTTCAACCTCGGCATCTACCGCATGCAGGTGCTGGGCAAGGACCGGGCGATCATGCGCTGGCTGGCCCACCGCGGCGGGGCCCAGCACTACGCCCGCCACAAGAAGGCCGGCAAGAAGGAGCCCCTGCCCTGCGCCGTGGTGCTGGGGGCCGATCCCGGCACCATCCTGGCCGCCGTGACGCCGGTGCCCGACACCTTGAGCGAATACCAGTTCGCCGGCCTGCTGCGCGGCGCCAAGCTCGACCTCGTGCCGGCCAAGACCGTGCCGCTGATGGTGCCGGCCCAGGCCGAGATCGTCATCGAGGGCCACGTCCTGCTCGACGAGCACGCCGAGGAAGGCCCTTACGGCGACCACACCGGCTACTACAACAGCGTCGAGACCTTCCCGGTCTTCCAGGTGACCGCGATCACCATGCGCAAGGACCCGATCTACCTGACCACCTTCACCGGCCGGCCGCCGGACGAGCCCTCGGTGCTGGGCGAGGCCCTCAACGAGGTGTTCATCCCGCTGATCCGCCAGCAGTTTCCCGAGATCGTCGACTTCTGGCTGCCGCCCGAGGGCTGCTCCTACCGCATCGCCGTGGTGTCGATGAAGAAGGCCTATCCGGGCCACGCCAAGCGGGTGATGCTGGGCGTGTGGAGCTACCTGCGCCAGTTCATGTACACCAAGTGGGTGATCGTCGTGGACCACGACATCAACGCCCGCGACTGGAAGGACGTGATGTGGGCGATCAGCACCAAGATGGATCCCGCCCGGGACATCACGGTGATCGAACACACCCCGATCGACTATCTCGACTTCGCCAGCCCGGTCAGCGGCCTCGGCTCCAAGATCGGCCTCGACGCCACCGACAAGTGGGAGCCCGAGACGACGCGCGAGTGGGGCGAGGAGATCCGCATGGACCAGGCCGTGGTCGACGCTGTCAGCGAGAAGTGGTCGCGGCTGGGCCTACCGGGCGAGGGCAAGCCGATCTGGAAGACGAAGTAAGAACCCCCTCAGTCGCTCCGCGACAGCTCCCCCAGAGGGGGAGCATCTTGAAGAGCGCCGCGCTGACCGGATCCTCCCCCTCTGGGGGAGGTGGCCCGGAGGGCCGGAGGGGGTCCTTCCGCGAAGGGGGATCGAATGCGAACTCTAACCCTGGCGGCCCTGGCCGTCGCACTGATGGCGAGCACGGCGATGGCGCAGATCCCCTCCCCCAAGAAGCCCTGGGACGAAGCTTTCCTGCCGCCGGCGCCGCACTGGCAAGGCGCCAGCCAGGCGCTGATCCGCGACAAGGCCGATCCTTGGGTGACGCCGTTCGAGGCTGATCCGGGCCACGACTTCAGCCCCACCTACGCCGACACCCGCGCCTGGTTCGACAAGCTCGACAAGGCGACCAAGCTGGTGCGCGTCGAGGACTTCGGGGTCTCGCCAGAGGGCCGGCCGATCTTCGCCGTCATCGCCAGCAAGGACGGCGACAAGCTGGATCCGAAGAAGCCGCTGCTGCTCGTGCAATGCGGCATCCACCCCGGCGAGATCGACGGCAAGGACGCGGGCATGATGCTGCTGCGCGACATCGCTTTTCACGGCAAGGACGGCCTGCTCGACAAGGTCAACCTCGTGCTGATCCCGATCCTGTCGGTCGACGGCCACGAGCGCTCGGGCCCCTATTCGCGGCCCAACCAGCGCGGGCCGCGCATCCAGGGCTGGCGCAACACCGCCACCAACCAGAACCTCAACCGCGACTTCATGAAGCTCGACCAGCCCGAGATGCAGGCGCTGAAGCGGCTCCAGGCCAGGTACCACGCCGACCTTTACGTCGACGTCCACGTCACCGACGGCATGGATTACCAGTACGACGTCACCTACGGCTACAACGGCGAGGACGGCGTCTGGTCGCGCTCGCCGGCCACCGCCAAGTGGCTGGACGAGGCCTTCAAGCCGGCGATGAACGCGAGCCTGGAGGCCGAGGGCCATATCCCGGGCGAGCTGGTGTTCGGCGTCGACGAGCGCAATCCCAAGGCCGGCCTGTCGGACGGCGGCCTGGGCGAGCGGTTCTCCAACGGCTGGGGCTCGGCCGCCCACGTGCCGACCATCCTGATCGAGAACCACAGCCTCAAGCCCCACGCCCAGCGCGTGCTGGGAACCTACGTGTTCATCGAGACGGCGCTGAAGCTGCTGGCGGAAAAGGGCGCGTCCCTGCGCACGGCCGTCGCCGCCGACAGCGCCCTGCGCCCGGCGACCATCCCGGCCAACTTCGTCGCCGACGACAAGCCGACCACCACCCGCGCCTTCAAGGGCATCCGTTACGAAACCTACGACAGCCCCGCCTCGGGCAAGACCGAGATCCGCTGGCTGGGGCAGGCTGATCCGGAGCTCTGGCAGCTGCCGTTCTACGGCTCGCACCCGACCCTGCAGCTCACCCGGCCCAAGGCCTACTGGGTTCCCAGCTACCGCGCCGACATCATCGAGCGGCTGAAGCTGCACGGGGTGAAGGTCGAAACCCTCGACGCGCCCAAGACCGTGCCCGTCGAGATGCTGCGCCTGGTCGAGCCAAAGGTCGCCGCCCGCGCCAACGAGGGCCACGTGCAGATGAGCGTCGAGCAGGTGACGACGGAAGGGCGCGACTGGACCTTCCCCAAGGGCTCGGTGCGCGTGCCGACCGACCAGCCGCTGGGCGACCTCGTCGTGCTGCTGCTCGAGCCGCAGTCCAGCGAGAGCGTCTTCGCCTGGGGCATGGTCCCCGAGGTGCTGAGCCGGGTCGAATATATCGAGCCCTACGCCATCGCCCCGCTGGCCGAGAAGATGCTGGCCGCCTATCCGGCGCTCAAAGCCGAGTTCGAGGCCAAGCTGGCCGCCGACCCCAAGTTCGCCGCCGACCCCGACGCGCGCCTGGCCTGGTTCTACAAGCGCACGCCCTTCTACGATCAGCGCCACCTGCTCTACCCCATCGCCCGGGAGAGGTAGGCTTTCCCCCTACCTCCCGTCATTCCCGCCCTTGTGGCGGGAACCCCTGGTTCCGCTCGCAAGGGCGGCGCAAGCGGCGTGCCGAGCACGCCGCCCCATCCTCACCTGCGGCTGACAAAGGGGTTCCCGCCACAAGGGCGGGAATGACGGGCGGATAGGGAGGCAATCACACCTCCCAAGGCCGCTCCGCCCCATATCGCCCCACCAACGCATCCACCGCCGCCCGCAGCTTCGCGCTCGGATAGGGCGTACGGGGCCACACCAAGTTCACCGGCAGGGGGCTGTCGAACACCCCGTCGAGCACCGTCTCCAGCCGGCCGGCCGCGAGATCCTCGGCCACCACCCAGCGCGGGACCATGGCGACGCCCGTTCCGGCCCGCGCCGCCTCGGCCAGCACCAGGGCGTCGCCGATCCGCAGGCGGCCGTCGACCGCCAGGCTGCGGGCGACACCGTCCGCATCGACATAGGGCCAGGGCGTCGGGCGGCCGTCGCGGGCCTCGACCAGGCAGTCGTGATCCAGCAGGTCCTCGACGCGCTCGGGCCGCCCCCGCGCATCCAGATAGGCCGGGGTCGCGCAGAGCACCCGCCGCTGCACGCCCAGCGGCCGGGCGACCAGACCCGCCCGGTCGTCCAGGTCGCCGATGCGCACCGCCAGATCCACACCCTCGGCCGTCAGGTCCACCGCCCGGGCGCCGAACACGACCTCCAGCCTCAGGCCCGGCCAGCGGGCGACCAGCTCCAGCAGCACCGGCATGACGAAGGCCCGGCCCAGCAGCGGCGGCAGGGCGACGCGCAGCAGGCCCGACGGCTCGCCCCGGCCTTGCAGCAGTTCGGCCTCCGCCTCGGCCAGTCCCGCCAGCGCCGCGACGCAGCGCGCGTGGAACACCCGGCCGTCCTCGGTCAGGGCGACGCTGCGGGTGGTGCGGGCCAGCAGCCGCACGCCCAGCCGCGCCTCCAGCCGCTGCACCGCCTTGCCCACGGCCGAGGCCGACAGGCCCAGCGCCGGCGCGGCGGCGGCGAAGCCGCCATGCTCGGCCACGGCCACGAAGGCCCGAACGCCGCCATAGCGGTCGAGGGAGGGGATCGAGATCATTCCCGCACTGAAGTCCGGAATGATCGGAATTCAAGTCGTTTCCGTCGCGCTTGTCCGCCGCCTAGCCTCACGGCCATGCGATACGATGAAAAGACCCTGGTGGTGATCGGCGGCGGCTCGGGGATCGGGCTGGCCACGGCGAAGGCCTTCGTCGAAGGCGGCGGCCGCGTAGTGATCGGCGGGCGCTCGGCCGACCGGCTGGAGGCGGCCCGCGCGCAGCTCGGCCCCAACGCCCAGGCCGCGACCATCGACCTCTTCGACACCGCCTCCGTCGCGCGGTTCTTCGAGCCCCTCGACCGCATCGACCACCTGTTCACCCCGGCCGCGACCTACACGATCGCCCCCTTCGACCATCCCGACGAGGCGGCCATCGCCTCGCCGTTCGACGGCAAGTTCTGGGGCCAGGTGCGTTGCGTCCGCGCCGCCGCGCCGAAGCTGTCGCCCGACGGCTCGGTGGTGCTGATGTCCGGCGCCGCCAGCGCCCGACCGCCCAAGGGCGCGGCGCTCTACGCCGCCGCCAACGGCGCGATCGAGGCCTTCGGACGCGGCCTGGCCGTCGATCTGGCGCCCGTGCGGGTCAACGTCGTCGCGCCTGGCACGATCGACGGCGACCTCTGGGCCCGCCGTCCCGCCGAGGTGCGCGAGGCCGCCTTCGCCGGCCAGGCCAAGGGCTCGCTGGTCGGCCGCCCCGGCCGCGAGGCCGAGATCGCCCAGGCGGTGCTGTTCCTGCTGACCAACGGTTTCACCACCGGAACGACGCTGTTCACGGACGGCGGCTACAGCCTGCGCTGACCCCGCACTCAACCTTACGCCACGTTACCGGTTGCCTTCGGCGCGGAAGCGGGGCCCATATGCGGCCCCGCTTTCTGTTCCGAAGGGTCCGCGCCATGGACGTTTCCGCCGCCGGCCACGCCGCCGCCCTCTGGGCCGGCCTGCACGTCTTCCTGCTGCTGGTGCTGTCGCTGCTGGTCGTGCGCCTGCGCCAGAAGCACAAGGTGGCCCTGGGCGACGGCGGCGTTCCGGAGCTGGCCCAGGCCATCCGCGCCTTCGGCAACGCCAGCGAATACATCCCCACGGGCCTGGGCGTGCTGGCGGTGCTGGCCGTGGTCGGCGCACCGATCATCGCCGTGCACGGCGTCGGCTTCGTGCTGTTCGCCGGCCGCCTGATCCACGCCGTGGGCCTGTCGCGCAGCGGCGGGGTCTCGATCCCGCGCGCCGTGGGCATGATCTGCACCTGGCTGGCCTACGTCTTCGGCGGCGTGATCCTGCTGTTCTACGCCATTCCCTGAGTTTCCGGGGGTCGGCGACGCTTGCCCCGCCCGCCCCGCCTCGTCATAAGGCCCCATGGACGAAAACCTGTTGCATGACGTCGTCGCCGCCGCGCGCAAGGCCGGGGCGGACGCCGCCGAGGCCGTGTTCGCCGAGCGCCAATCCCTGTCGGTGGGCGTACGCCTGGGCGAGCTGGAGGAAGTCGAGCGCGAGGAGGCCAAGGACCTGGGCCTGCGCGTCTTCGTGGGCCGCCGCAGCGCCACCGTCTCGGGCTCCGACGTCAGCCCCGAGGCTCGCGCCAAGCTGATCGAGCGCGCCGTGGCCATGGCCCGCCTGGCCCCCGAGGATCCCTATGCCGGCTTCGCGCCGCGCGACCGCCTGGCCACGGGCCCGTTCCCCGAGCTCGACCTGGTCGATGCCTACGAGCCCACCGCCGAAACCCTGGAAACCCAGGCCCGCGAGGCCGAGGAGGCCGCCCGCGCGGTCGAGGGCGTGACCAATTCCGACGGCGGCTCGTCGAGCTGGAGCTCCACGGCCTGGCGCCTGGTCACCAGCGACGGCTTCTCGGGCCTGCACGCGGCCACGGGCTTCGGCCTCTCGGCCTCGGCCATCGCCGGCGAGGGCGCGGGCATGGAGCGCGGCGGCGAAGGCCGTTCGGTCCGCCACGCCGAAGACCTGCCGACGCCCCAGGCCATCGGCGACAAGGCCGGCCGCCAGGCCGTCTCGCGCCTCAACGCCCGCAAGATCGGCTCGACCACCGCCCCGGTGATCTTCGAGAACCGCCTGGCCATGTCGCTGATCGGCCCGCTGATCGGCGCCATCTCCGGCCCCTCGATCGCCCGCGGCACCTCGTTCCTGAAGGACAAGCTGGGGCAGAAGATCTTCGCCGCCGGCGTGCAGCTGACCGAAGACCCGCACCGCGTGCGCGGCCTGGGCTCGGCCCCGTTCGACGACGAGGGGGTGGCCACCGTGCGCCGCGCCCTGATCGACGACGGCGTGCTGACCACCTGGCTGCTCAACAGCGCCAGCGCCCGCCAGCTGAACCTGGAGACGACTGGACATGCCTCGCGCGGCTCGGCCGGCCCGCCCGGGGTCTCGACCCACAATCTCACCTTGGAGCCGGGCGACCTCGACCTGGCCGGGCTGATGGGCCAGGCCAAGGACGGCCTCTTCATCACCTCGATGTTCGGCCCGTCCCTGAACGGCAACACCGGCGACTGGTCGGTGGGCTGCTCGGGCTTCTGGTTCGAGAACGGCCAGATCGCCTATCCGGTCACCGAGATCACCGTCGCCGGCAACCTGATCGACATCTACGGCCGGCTGGTCGTGGGGTCCGACCTGGAGATCCGCGGGGCCAGCAACAGCCCGTCCATCCTGGTCGACGGCCTGGCGATCGCGGGCAAATGATGAGCGACCTCGACCTGATCCTCGACGCGGCCCGCGAGGCCGGCGCCCTGGCCCTGAAGGCCCGGGAAGGCGGCGTGAAGATCTGGTCGAAGGAAGGCGGCTCGCCGGTCACCGACGCCGACCTGGCCGTCGACGCCCTGCTCAAGGAGCGCCTGCGCGCCGCGCGGCCCGACTACGGCTGGCTGTCGGAGGAGACGGTCGACGATCCGACGCGGCTCGACACCACGCGCCAGTTCGTGGTCGACCCGATCGACGGCACGGTGGCCTTCATGAAGGGCCGGCCGTGGTTCGCCGTCTCGGTGGCCGTGGTCGAGAACGGCCGGCCGATCGCCGGCGTCGTCCACGCCCCGGCCCTGGACGAGACCTATGCCGCGACCCTGGGCGGCGGCGCGACCCTGAACGGCGCGGCCATCGCCCCCAGCTCGACCGAGGCGTTGGACGGCTCGGCCATGCTGGGCGACGCCAAGATGTTCGCCCACCCGGCCTGGCGCACGCCCTGGCCGCCGATGCGGATCGAGGCCCGCAATTCGATCGCCTACCGGGTGTGCCTGGTGGCGGCCGGCGCCTTCGACGCGGCGATCGCGCTCAGCCCCAAGAGCGAGTGGGACCTGGCCGCCGCCGACCTGATCTGCGACGAGGCCGGAGCGTTGCTTACCGATCACCTCGGCCGAAAATTCGCCTACAACCAGCCGAATCCGACGGTTCCGAGCCTGGTTTGCGCGAATAGGGCGCTTCACCCGTTGATCCTGTCACGCGTCGGGCATATCGACCTGCCATAATCATAATTTCCGCAGGAACGTGCTCCCCCATGTCCGACAAGCAGCTTCTTCATATCGTGATCGGCGGCGAACTGAAGGATGTCGCCGGAACCGAGTTCCGTGACCTCTCGAAGGTGGAATTCGTCGGCGCCTACCCGACCTACAACGACGCCCACGCCGCCTGGAAGGCCAAGGCGCAGGCCACGGTCGACAACGCCCACGCGCGGTATTTCATCATCCACGCCCACAAGCTGCTGGACCCGAGCGCGGCGTAAGACCCCCTCAGTCGGCTTCGCCGACAGCTCCCCCAGAGGGGGAGCATCTTTCGGCGTAAATCCTCCCCCTCTGGGGGAGGTGGCCCGGAGGGCCGGAGGGGGTCACTCCCGCCGCAGCAGCTTGTCGGTCAGCATCTTGCCGAGCATGCCGGCGCGGAAGGTCTTCTTCATCGCCACCGGATCGTAGTCGTCGCTGTCCACCCACTGGGTGAAGGTCAGGCCCTTGGGCGCGCCGCGCTCCAGGTACTGGTCGAAGGTGTAGTCGAGCACGCCGGTGTTGCCCTCCTTGATGTGGAGGTAGCGGCCCGACAGCTGCTTCTTGGCCTCCTCGATCGGCAGGCCCAGGCGATAGTGGGCGTAGAGCACGCTCATGATGCCCGCCCTGTCGGCTCCCGACTTGCAGTGGATCAGGGCCGGGTACTCGATCGTCTCGAACAGTTCCTTGGCGCCGTGCACGCGGGCGCGGATCGGCACCTCGCGCGAGGTGATGGTGAAATCGACCATCTTGATGCCCAGGCGCTCGCAGGCGTCCTTCTCCAGCGCATAGAAGCTGCCATCGAAGCCGCCGCGCAGGTTCACCACCGTCTTGATGCCCTGCTTCTTCCACCAGGCCAGCTGGAACGGCCAGGGCTGGTTGGTGCGCACGAGCTCGGGGCTGACCCAGTGGGCGTTGGTGAAGCCCACACGCAGGTAGGCGTGATCGTTCCACATGTAGTGGAGGTAGGTCTTGAAGCGCCCCCAGCGCGTGGAAAGGTCGAAACCGGCCAAGTGGCGATCCTCTGAAAACGCGCCTAGATAGGGCCCACAGGGGATTATTGCAAAACCCCGTGTCGTTTGCCGCTGCACTGCGGCGCCGGCGTCCTTGACAGCCCTCCTTCGAAATCCGACCCCTCGCCCATGACCGACGCCGCCAAGACCGAGACCTCCAACCGCGCCCTGGCCGCGCGGGTCTGGCGCGACTTCCTGCGGCCGCGCTGGAAGGGACTGCTGGTTTCCCTGGCCGCCGCCGTGATCGTGGCGACCTTGAGCGGCCAGCTGGCCCAGATCATCCAGCCGGCGATCGACGAGCTGATCACCCATCCCCAGCCGGGGGCCATCTTGCGGATCCCCGCGATCATCGCCGCCCTGGCGATCGGACGCGGCCTGTTCCAGGTGCTGCAATCGGTGCTGATCAGCCGCATCGGCAACGGCGTCGTCGGCGACATGCAGGTGCGGTTGTTCGGCAAGCTGGTCCGGGCCGACCTCGCCCGCCTGCGCGGCGCCCACTCGGGATCCTACGTCTCCTCGGTGCTCTACGACGCCGGCCTGATCCGCGAAGCGGCGACGACGGGCGTGGTCAACTATGTGCGCGAGTTCCTGACCGTGATCGCCGCGCTCTACGTGATGTTCACCCTCGACCCGATCCTGGCGGGCGGCATCATCGTGCTGGCTCCCCTGGCCAGCCTGATCATGCGGCGCTTCTCGAAGAAGACCACCAAGGCCGCCAAGGGCGCGATGGGAGAGACCTCCAACCTGTCGACCGCGATCATGGAGAGCCTGGACGGCATCAAGATCGTCAAGATGGAGAACCGCGAAGCCTATGAAGAGGGCCGGGTCGCCACGGTGGTCGAGCGCCGCCAGCACCACCTGATCAAGGGCAGCAACGCCAAGGCCATGGCCGCGCCGGCCACCGAGGCCTTCACCACCCTGATCGTCGCCGCCGTCTTCGTCTATGCCGGGTGGCGGGCGACCGCCGGCGCCGGCGTTCTGGGCGGCACCCTGACCGCCGGCGCCTTCTTCGCCTTCCTCACCGCCCTGCTGATGGCCGCCCAGTCGCTGCGCCAGGTGGCCAACCTGCAGACGGTGTTCAGCGAAGGCTTCACCGCCGCCCGCCGGCTGTTCGCCGCTCTCGACGTCGCGCCGGCCATCGTCGAGCCGGCCGGCGCCGCCCCCATTCCGCCCGGCGACGGCGTGGTGGTCCTGGACCATGTCGACTTCGCCTATGGCGAAAACGCCCCGGCCCTGTCCGACGTGTCGCTGCACGTGCGCCGGGGCGAGACCGTCGCCCTGGTCGGCCCGTCCGGCGGCGGCAAGAGCTCGATCCTCAACCTGATCCCGCGCTTCTACGACGTGGCGGGCGGCTCGGTGAGCATCGACGGCCACGACGTGCGCTCGGTGACCCTGGCCAGCTTGCGCGACCGCATCGCTCTGGTCACCCAGGAGCCGTTCCTGTTCGACGACACCATCCGCGCCAACATCGCCTACGCCAAGCCGGACGCGACGGACGCGCAGATCGAGGCCGCCGCCGCCCAGGCCGCCGCCCACGACTTCGTCAGCGCCCTGCCCGAAGGCTACGAGACCCGGGTCGGCGAGGCCGGCGCGCGCCTGTCCGGCGGCCAGCGCCAGCGCATCGCCATCGCCCGGGCCTTCCTGAAGAACGCCCCGATCCTGCTGCTCGACGAGGCCACCAGCGCGCTCGACACCGAGAGCGAGGCCCTGGTCCAGGCGGCGCTGGAGCGGCTGATGGCCGGCCGGGCCACCATCCTGATCGCCCACCGCCTGTCGACCGTGAAGCACGCCGACCGCATCTACGTGATCGACAAGGGCCGCGTCGTCGAGACCGGAACCCACGCCGGCCTGGTCCGCGCCAAGGGGCTGTACGCCCGCCTGGCCAAGGCCCAGGACCTGGATCACGCGCCCCCCGCTCTCGGCTCCGAGGAGACCGCCTCTTGAGGCCCCTGCGTTCGCCCATCGTCATCAAGATCCTGTCCTCGATCTTCGCCGGCTACACCAAGCTGGTCTTCGCCACCCTGCGCCTGACCGTCGAGGGCCAGGACAAGGCCGAGGGCGTATGGGCGGAAGGGCGCACCAAGGGGACCGGCGCGATCCTGTGCCTGTGGCACTCGCGCATCCCGCTCTCGCCGCTCAGCTGGCCGCAGAGCCCGGCCCGCCAGGACATGCGCGCCCTGATCTCGCTGTCCAACGACGGCGAGTTCATCGCCCGGACCATGGAAAAGCTGGGCTTTCCGGCCATCCGCGGCTCCTCGGCCAAGAAGAGCGACCTGGGCAAGAACAAGCACGGCGAGCAGGCCTTCCGCGACATGATCAAGTGGGTCAAGGACGGCGGCGGCATGGCCATCACCCCCGACGGCCCGCGCGGCCCGGCCGAGCACATGGAAAAGGGCACCCCAACCCTGGCCCGCTTCACCGGCGCCCCGGTGCTGTTCGTCGGCCTGGCCGCCAAGCCCTGCATCCGCCTGGGCTCCTGGGACCAGACGATGGTCCCCCTGCCCTTCGCCAAGGCCGCCATGGTCTGGGACGGCCCGACCGGGGCGGCGCGCGGGGATAATCCCGAGGCGCTGGTGGCCGAATGGGAGGCGCGGCTGTCGGCGGTGACCCGGCGCGCCGAAGAGATCGTAGGGCTGTGATCCTTCTCCCCTTGCGGGAGAAGGTGGCGGCGAAGCCGACGGATGAGGGGTCTCTCAAAAATCGGACGCCTCGCCCAGTCTGACCGCTGCACACGGTGTTTAGGTTTGAGAGACCCCTCACCCGACCTCCCTCCGGGAGGCCACCCTCTCCCGCAAGGGGAGAGGGACTTGGAATATTGATCCCGCACCGCCTTGGTGGGATGTAGACCCCATGCCGCACGACCATCCGGGCCACGACCACGACCATCACGACCAGGGGCAGGGGCATGACCACGATCACGGTCATGACCATGCGCACGGGCACGACCATGGCCATTCCCACGGTCACGGGCACCATCACGGGCATGGCCACAGCCACGGCCACCACGGCCACAGCCACGCCCCGGCCGACTTCGGGCGCGCCTTCGCGATCGGCACGGCGCTGAACCTGGCCTTCGTGGCGGCCGAGGCCCTCGCCGGCTTCGTCACCGGTTCGCTGGCCCTGCTGGCCGACGCCGGCCACAATCTTTCGGACGTGCTGGGCCTCTTGCTGGCCTGGGGCGCGACGGTGCTGGCCAAGCGCGCGCCGACGGGCCGCCGCACCTACGGCCTGCGCAAGGGCACGATCCTGGCCTCGCTGACCAACGCCGCCCTGCTGCTGGTGGCCGTCGGCGCCATCGCCTGGGAGGCCGTGCGCCGCTTCGCCGATCCGCAACCGGTCGAGATCGGCCCGGTGATGGTCGTCGCCGCCATCGGCATCGCCATCAACACCGCCACGGCCCTGATGTTCATGCGCGGCAGCAAGGACGACCTCAACGTGCGCGGGGCCTTCCTGCACATGGCCGCCGACGCCGCCGTCTCGGCCGGGGTGGTGGTCGCCGCGCTCGCCATGTGGGCCACCGGCTGGCTGTGGCTGGACCCCGTGGTCAGCCTGGCCATCGTCGTGGTCATCGTGCTGGGCACCTGGGGCCTGCTGCGCGACTCCCTGGACCTGGCGCTGGACGCCGCCCCGCGCGGCATCGACCCCAAGGCCGTGGCCGACTGGCTGGCCGCCCGTCCCGGCGTGGCCGAGGTGCACGACCTGCACATCTGGGCCATGAGCACCACCGAGACGGCCATGACCGCCCACATCGTCCGCCCCGACGAGACCGACCACGACCAGTTCCTGCACGACGTCTGCGGCGAGCTTTCCAAGCGCTTCGCCATCGGCCACGCCACGATCCAGATCGAGCGCGGCGGCCACGCCCACCCCTGCGCCCTGGCGGCCGAAGGCAGCGTGTGAGCCTGCCCTTCTCCCTGGCGCTGTACCGCGCCGCGACCACGGCCCTGACGCCGGTCGCCCCGGCCCTGCTGCGCCGCCGGGCGGCCAAGGGCAAGGAAGACCCCGCCCGCCTGAACGAGCGCCTGGGCAAGCCCGCCATCCCGCGCCCCGACGGCGTGCTGGTCTGGCTGCACGGGGCCAGCGTCGGCGAGAGCCTGTCGATCCTGCCGCTGGTCGAGCGCTTGCGGGCCGAGCGGCCGCACGCGGCGATCCTGGTCACCTCGGGCACCGTCACCTCGGCCGAGCTGCTGGCCCGGCGGCTGCCCGACGGCGCGATCCACCAGTACCTGCCGGTCGACACCCCGGGCGGCGCCGCGCGCTTCCTCGACCACTGGCGGCCGGACCTGGCCGTCTTCGTCGAGAGCGAGCTGTGGCCCAACCTGCTGCTGGCCGCCAAGGCGCGCGGGACCAAGCTGGCGCTCGTCTCGGCCAAGCTGTCGGACAAGAGCTACAATAGCTGGCAAACCCGCCCGCTGGCGGCGGCCTGGCTGTTTTCGGGCTTCGACCTGATCCTGGCCCAGGACGGCCGCGCCGCCGACCGCTTCGCCAGCCTGGGCGGAACCGTGGCCGGCGAGGCCGACCTGAAGTTCGGCTCGGCGTCCCTGCCGGTCGACGAAGCCGAATACGCCCGCCTGCGCTTCCAGCTGACCGACCGGCCGCTGCTGCTGGCCGCCAGCACCCACCCGGGCGAGGACGAGGTCATCCTCGACGCCGTGGCCGGCTTCCACCTGGCCCCGCGCCTGGTGATCGTCCCCCGCCATCCGGTGCGCGGCGAGGAGATCCTCGAGATGGCCCGCGAGCGTGGCCTCGAGGCCGTGCGCCGCAGCCGCTCGCCCGATACGATGGCCGAGGTGATCGTCGCCGACACCCTGGGCGAGATGGGCCTGTGGTACCGCCTGGCCGACCTCGCCTTGGTCTGTGGCAGCCTCGTGCCCGGGATCGGCGGCCACAACCCGCTGGAGCCGGCGCGGCTGGACTGCCCTGTGGTCTCAGGCCCGCATGTCGAGAACTGGCTGACGGCCTTCGGCGACCTCGCCGCCGTTGAGGGCGTGGCCTATGCCGACGCCTCGGTGCTGGGCGAGCGGCTGTCGGTCCTGCTCGAGACGCCCGAACGGCTGAAGGCCCAGGCCGCCCGCGCCAAGGCCTTCGTCGAGGCCCGCGACGCCGCCGCCCGGGCGGGCCTGTCGCGCATTCTGGAACTGGTCCCCCTCAACCCTGGACCGGAGGCGGCTGCATGAAGCTTTCCACCCCCCGCTGGTGGTATCGCCGCGAAGGCGGCCCCGCCCCCCTGACCCGCGCCCTGCTGACCCCGCTGTCGTGGCTGTGGGCCAGCGCCACGGCCCGCCGCATCGCCAAGGCCAGCCCCGAAGATCCCGGCGCGCCGGTGATCTGCGTCGGCAACCTCACCGCCGGCGGCGTGGGCAAGACGCCGATCGTGCGCGAGCTGCTGCTGGTGCTCACGAACGGCGGGGTGGCGGCCCATGGCCTGTCGCGCGGCTATGGCGGCTCGCTGAAGGGGCCGCTGCGGGTGGATCCCGCGCGCCACAAGGCCGGAGAGGTCGGCGACGAGCCGCTGATGCTGGCCCAGGACTTCCCGATCTGGATCTCGCGCGACCGCGTCGCCGGAGCCAAGGCCGCCGCCGCGGCCGGCGCCCAGGTCATCGTCATGGACGACGGCCACCAGAACCCGGACCTGGCCAAGACCCTGTCGCTGGTGGTGGTCGACGGCGAGACCCGCGACGACGAGTGGCCGTTCGGCGACGGCCGGGTGTTCCCCGCCGGGCCGATGCGCGAGCCCCTGGCCGTGGGTCTGGCCCGCGCCGACGCGGTGATCGTGCTGCTGCCGGCCGACCTGCCGCAGGCCGATCCGGAGCTGCTGGCCCTGCTGGCCTCCAAGCCCGTGCTGATCGCCCGCCTGGAGCCGGCCGCCCCGCCGCCGGGCGGCCCGCAGGTGGGCTTCGCCGGCGTCGGCAAGCCGTGGAAGGTCGAGCGCGCCCTGCAGGCCGCCGGCTGCGACCTCGTCGACTTCGCCCCCTTCCCCGACCACGGGACCTACAGCGAGGACACCCTGCGGGGCCTCGCCGAACGGGCGCGGGACCTGGGCGCCAGCCTGGTCACGACGGAGAAGGACTGGATCCGCCTGCCCCCCGCCTGGCGCGACCGCGTCGCCGCCTGGCCCGTGCGAGCGCGGTTCGAGGATGAGGAAGCGCTGGCGCGGGTGCTGGCGGGCCTGGGATAATCCTTCTCCCCTTGCGGGAGAAGGTGGCGGCGAAGCCGACGGATGAGGGGTCTCTCAGACCTGAGACGCCTCACCCAGCCTGATCGCCGCACGCGGCTTTTGAGTTCTGAGAGACCCCTCACCCGACCTCCCTCCGGGAGGCCACCCTCTCCCGCAAGGGGAGAGGGATTATTTGACGACCACGCCGCCCTTGATCACGTGATCCACCTTCTGGAGCACGCTCACATCGGCCAGCGGGTCGCCCTCGACCGCGATCAGGTCGGCCGCCTTGCCCGGCGCCAGCGAGCCGGCGTCGGCGGTGATGCCCAGATGGTCGGCCGCATTGACGGTCGCCGTGCGGATGGCCTCGATCGGCGACAGCCCCGCGCGCGTCAGCAGCACGAACTCATAGGCGTTGTCGCCGTGCGCCGAGACGCCGCTGTCGGTGCCGAAGGCGATCTTGACGCCGCCGTCGTGGGCGCGGCGGGCCATGTCGAGCATCTTGGGGCCGGCTTCCAGCGCCTTGGCGGTCTGGGCGGGGGTGAAGAAGTTGCCCGGGCTGGCGGCGATGCGGGCCACGAAGTCGCCGGCCATCAGGGTCGGCACCAGATAGGCGCCGTTCTTCTTGAAGAGGGCGATGCTCTCGCCATCGAGATAGGTGCCGTGCTCGATGGAGTCGCCGCCGGCCTTGAGGAAGGCGTTGATGCCGTCCACCCCGTGGGCGTGGGCGGTGACGCGGCGGCCCATGCGGTGGGCGCTCTCGACGATGGCGGCCAGTTCGCTGTCGCTGAACTGCTGGGACAGGCCCGCGGCGGTGTTGGAGAGCACGCCGCCCGTGGCGGTGATCTTGATCACGTCGGCGCCGCGCCAGACCTGCTCGCGCACCGCGCGGCGGCAGTCGTCGGGGCCCGAGCACACCGACTCCGGCCGCAGCACGTGCATGACGTCCTCGCGGAAGCCGTTGATGTCGCCGTGGCCGCCGTGGATCGACACGGCCGAGCCGGCGGCGATGATCCGCGGGCCGACCACATCGCCGCGCTTGATGCCGGCGCGCAGGGCGAAGATGGCGTCGTTGTCGGCGCCCAGGTCGGCGACGGTGGTGAAGCCGGCCATCAGGGTCTTGCGGGCGTAGCCGGCCCCGATCATCGCCTGGTCGGCCGAAGACTGGGTAACCTCGTCGAGGCGTGAATTGGGGCCCTGCTGGCCCGTCAGGTGCACGTGGCTGTCGATCAGGCCGGGCAGGACGAAGCGGTCCTTGAGGTCGACCACGACCCCGCCGGGCTCGGACACGTAGCCGTCGGCGATCCGCACCACCTTGCCGTCCTGCAAGATCACGGTCTTGGCGGTCTCGACCTTGCCGGTGGCCGGGTCGGCCAGCAGCTTGCCGGCCTGGACGAAGGTCAGCGGGCCCGCAGCCTGGGCGGCGGCGAACGACAGGGCGGCGGCCGCGACGCCGAGCGCGGCGGCGGCCAGGGTACGGATACGCATGGAATAGGCCCCTCTGGAACGATCGCCCCTCCCCAGGGGCGTTTGGCGGCAGGATGAGCGCGGCGGCGCGGGGCTGTCACGCCATTTTCTTTCGGCGGAGGGCCGACTTCACACCGTAAAATCCCCGCGAAAGCGGGGACCCAGGCTTTTTTCTGAAAGGCAGGACGCTCGACGATAAAACACCTGGGTCCCCGCTTTCGCGGGGATTTTACGGATGAGAGATCAGGCCCCCGCCCTCTTGGCGAAGCTCCACGCGCCCTTGGCCAGCACCGGCACCCGGGCCTCCATCAGCTGCGCATGGGCGCTGGCCGCCGTGCCGTCCCGCACGCGGCCGACGATGCCCTGGCAGATGCCGGCCAGGCGGAAGAGGTTGTAGCTGAAGTACCAGTCCAGCTGCGGCAGCCCCTCGCGTCCGGTGGCGGCGCAGTAGCGGGCCACGGCCTCGTCGATCGTGGGGATGCCGTAGGCGGTCAGGTCGGTGATCTCGGCCAGGCCCCCGCGCTGGTCGGACGGCATCACCCAGTTCATCAGGAAATAGGTGAAGTCGGCCAGCGGATTGCCCAGGGTCGACAGCTCCCAGTCCAGCACCGCGATCACCTTCGGCTCGGTCGGATGCAGGATCATGTTGTCGAGGCGGTAGTCGCCATGGACGATCGAGGTCTGGTCGTCGGCGGGCGCGCTGGCGGCCAGCCAGTCGATCAGCCGGTCCATCTCGTCGATCTTCGTGGTCTCGCTGGCGCGGTACTGCTTGGTCCAGCGGTCGATCTGGCGGGTGAAGTAGTTGCCCGGCTTGCCGTAGTCGGCCAGGCCGACGGCGGCGTAGTCGACATTGTGCAGGACCGCCAGGGTGTCGATCTGGGCCTCGTAGATCGCCCGACGCTCGGCCGGCTGGTAGTCCGGCAGGGTCCCGTCCCAGAGAATGCGGCCCTCGATATTGTCCATCACGTAGAAGATCGTGCCGATCACGCCCTCGTCCATGCACAGGGCGTAGGGCCGGGCGACCGGGAAGCTGGCCTTGTGCAGGCCCGAGATCACCTTGAACTCACGATCGACGGCGTGGGCGCTAGGCAGCAGCTTGCCGGGCGGCTTGCGGCGCAGGACGTAGCGCTTGGCGGGCGTGACCAGCTGGTAGGTGGGATTGCTCTGGCCGCCCTTGAACTGGCGCACCTCCAGCGGACCGGCATAGCCCTCGACGTTGGCCTCCAGCCACGCGGCCAGGGCGGCCTCGTCGATCGCATGGCGCGGATCGACCGGCTTGGTGCCCGAATTCAGCTCCTGAGCGGACGGCTCGGCCACGGCGCTTCACTCCCAACATTTGTTTGAATGGGAGTTTAGAGGGCCGCGAGGCGCGTGCAAGCCTTCCTTCTCCCCTTGCGGGAGAAGGTGGCGGCCGAAGGCCGACGGATGAGGGGTCGAAAGCCCTGTCCGGAGAGGTCTGAGAGACCCCTCATCCGACCTCCCTTCGGGAGGCCACCCTCTCCCGCAAGGGGAGAGGGATCAGGTCAGAGCGCCCGCCAGCCGATGTCGCTGCGATAGAACCCGCCCTCGAGGCTCACCGTGCCCAGCGCCGCATAGGCCACGTCGCGGGCCTCGTGCAGGGTCGCGCCCAGGGCGCAGACATTGAGCACGCGGCCGCCCGAAGCCACCAGGTTTCCGTCGGCGTCGCGGGTCGTGCCGGCGTGGAAGATCTCGGCCTCGTGGCCGTAGTCGGCCTCGGCGCCCTGGATCAGGCCGCCGGTCTTGGGGGCGTCGGGATAGCCCTCGGCGGCCAGCACCACGCAGATCGCCGCCTCGTCGCGCCACTTGGGCGGCTCGGCCGAAGCCAGCTCGCCCTTGGCCGCGGCCAGCAGGATCGGGACGATGTCGCTCTCCAGGCGCAGCATCAGCACCTGGCATTCCGGATCGCCGAAGCGGGCGTTGTATTCCACGAGCTTGGGCCCCGTCGGCGTCAGCATCAGGCCGGCATAGAGCACGCCGACATAAGGATTGCCCTCGGCGGCCATGCCCTCGACGGTCGGCACGATCAGCTCGCGCCAGGCCTGCTCGACCAGGGCCTCGGTCAGGACGGGCGGCGGCGAATAGGTGCCCATGCCGCCGGTGTTGGGACCCGTATCGCCGTCATAGGCGCGCTTGTGGTCCTGGGCCGCGCCGAACAGCACGGCGGTCTTGCCGTCGGAGAGGGCGAACAGCGAGGCCTCCTCGCCGTGCATGAACTCCTCGATGACGACGCGGGCGCCGGCCGAGCCGAAGCGGCCGCCCAGCATGTCGACCACGGCGGCGTCGGCCGCCTCGCGGGTTTCGGCGATGACCACGCCCTTGCCGGCCGCCAGGCCGTCGGCCTTGATCACGAACGGCGCTTCCAGGGTGTCGAGGAAGGCGCTCGCGCTGCCTGCATCCTCGAACACGCCGTAGGCGGCGGTCGGCAGGTCGTGGCGCTTGCAGAAGTCCTTGGTGAAGGCCTTGGAGGTCTCCAGCTGGGCGGCGCGCTGGCTGCCGCCGAAGCAGGGGATCCCCACCTCCGCCAGCTTGTCAGCCAGGCCGACCTCCAGCGCCGATTCCGGGCCGACCACCACCAGGTCCGCGCCGATCTCCTGGGCCAGGGCCACCAGGCCGTCGGCGTCGGTCGCCTTGACCGGTTTCAGCTCGGCCACGGCCGCGATGCCCGGATTGCCCGGCGCGGCGACCAGTCGGCCGCACAGCGGCGAGGCCGCGATCTTCCAGGCCAGGGCGTGCTCGCGCCCGCCGGACCCGACGAGGAGGATGGTCAGCTTTTCCATGAGCCGGGGATGTCGCGCGGGCGCGGCCCCGGGTCAAGGTCGGGCTGCGTCCTATCGTCCCGCGCATGCGCCTGCGACGCTTGGCGCCGTTGCCCGCGGCGACGCTCGTAGGCTTCTTTGCGTGCGAATACGCGCGTCGGGGCTGGACGCGCCTGAGGGGGCGAACCGCGAGGTCATGGCCAGAGACAACAACCCGCATGCGCGCGACGCCGCGCCGGCCGACGCCGGCGCGCCCGCCACCTCGTCGACGCCCGAGGCCCTGCACTCCTGGGCCTTCCTCGACGCCGTGGTCGAGAGCGTGCCGGCCATGCTGGTGGTCAAGAACGGCCGCGACGGCCGCTTCGTGCTGGTCAACCGCGCCGGCGAAGAGCTGCTGGGCGTGCCCCGCGAGGCCCTGATCGGCCGCCGCGACGCCGACTTCTTCCCCGCCGACCAGGCCGCCTTCTTCGCCGAGATGGACCGCAAGGTGCTGGAGAGCGACGAGGTCTGGGTCATCGACGAGGAGCCCCTGAAGACCCCGCACAACGGCGACCGCTGGCTGCAGACCAAGAAGATCGCCATCCCCGGCGAGGGCGACGAGAAGCTGCTGCTGATCATCAGCGAGGACATCACCGAGCGGAAGGCCTCGGCCGTGGCCCTGGAGGCCGCGCTGGAAAGCGCCCGCGCCGCCAGCATCGCCAAGAGCGAATTCCTGGCCAATATGAGCCACGAGATCCGCACCCCGCTGAACGGCGTGCTGGGCATGGCCCAGGTGCTGGCCCAGACCGAGCTGACCCCGCGCCAGCGCGAGATGATGGACGTGATCCTGGGCTCGGGCCGCACGCTGAACGCCCTGCTCAGCGACATTCTGGATCTGGCCAAGGTCGAGGCCGGCGAGGTCGGGCTGGAGCCCGCCCCCTTCAACCTGCGCGGCGCGCTGATCGCCACCGCCGCCACCTTCGAGGGCCTGGCCCACCAGAAGGGCCTGAACTTCTCGCTGACCTTCGACGACGGCTTCCACGACCGGGTGAGCGGCGACGCCCTGAAGTTCGGCCAGATCGTCAGCAACCTGATCAGCAATGCGGTGAAGTTCACCAGCGAGGGCCATGTGGCCGTCCACGCCCGCACTCAGATCGAGGACGAGGCCATCCGCCTGGTCGTCATGGTCGAGGACACCGGCGAGGGCTTCACCCCGCAGGTGCAGGCCAGCCTGTTCGAGCGCTTCGTACAGGGCGACGGCTCGATCACCCGGCGGTTCGGCGGTTCGGGCCTGGGCCTGTCGATCGCCCGGCGCTTCGCCCGGCTGATGGACGGCGACATCGCCTGCCGCTCGACGCCCGGCGAGGGCGCCTGCTTCACCTTCACCGCCCGCCTGGACACCGCCGCCCCCGAAGACCCCGCGCCCGCCCGCCGCCCGGCCAGGGCGGCGACGCCGGAACGCCTGCGGGTGCTGCTGGCCGAGGACCACCCCACCAACCAGCGGGTCGTGGAGCTGATGCTCGACGGCGTCGCCGACCTGGTCATCACCGCCGACGGCGAGGCCGCCCTGGCGGCCTACGAGCGCCAGGCCTTCGATCTGGTTCTGATGGACACCCAGATGCCGGTGATGGACGGCCTGACCGCCATCAGCGAGATCCGCATGCGCGAGCGCGCCGCCGGCCGGCCCCGCATCCCGATCATCTCGCTGACCGCCAACGCCATGCCCCACCAGGTGGAGGCGTGCCTCGCCGCCGGCGCCGACCTGCACCTGGCCAAGCCGATCACCGTCTCGGCCCTGTTCGACAGCATCGCCCAGGCCTGCGACCTGGCGGGGGAAGCGGACTAGGGGGCTGCGGCTCAGGGGTTACGCCACTCTCCTTCCATCCCGTCATTCCCGCCCTTGTGGCGGGAACCCCTGGTTCCGCTTCCACGTGAGGCGCAAGCGGCGTGCTGAGCACGCCGCCCCATCCGCCCTTGCAGCTGACAGAGGGGTTCTCGCCACAAGGGCGAGAATGACGGACGTTATTGGAGGCGGTGCTCGGGCCCCGCCACGGCCGGATCGTCCAAGCCCCGCACGCCGATCGCGCGTCTGCTGACGGCCTCGCCGCCGGGAGCCCCGCCATGAGCCTCGCCTATCCCCAGGGCCGCACCGCCCTGCTGTTCGTCGATCCCTACAACGACTTCCTGGCCGACGGCGGCAAGCTGTGGCCCAGGGTGGCGGCGACGAAGGGCGCCGAAGGCCTGCACGGGCGGCTGAAGGCCGTGGTCGCCGCGGCGCGGAGCGCGGGCCTGCCGTTGTTCGTCGTGCCCCACCACCGCTTCGCCCTGGGCGATCTGGACGGCTGGAAGCATCCCTCGCCCTATCTGCAGGGCAGCGCCCGGGCCCTGGTGTTCGAGAAGGACGCCTGGGGCGGGGAGTGGCATCCCGACTTCGCGCCCCTGCCCGGCGACGTGATCGTGACCGAGCACTGGGGGTCGAGCGGCTTCGCCAACACCGACCTCGACTACCGCCTCAAGCAGCGCGAGATCACCCACGTGATCCTGATCGGCCTGGTGGCCAACACCTGCATCGAGGGCACCGGCCGTTTCGCCGCCGAGTTGGGCTATCACGTCACCCTGGTCACCGACGCCACGGCGGCGTTCTCGGACGAGGCCCTGCACGCGGCCCACGCCATCAACGCCCCGACCTACGCCCACGCCATCGTGACGGCCGAGGAGGTGACGGCCGCGATCGGCGCCTAGCGGCTGCGTGTCGCGACGCTGAAGCGGGGCGCCGCCGGGGTTTGGGCCTGAGCTTTGACCTGACGTAGCTCGGCGCGCGCCTGGCGGACGATCTGCCAGCCGCCTTGCAGAGCCAGGCCCGCCATCACCGCGGCCACCACCAGGTCGGGCCAGCGCGAGCCCGTGCCCAGCACGCCGGCGGCCGCCAGCATCACCGCCACGTTGCCGATGGCGTCGTTGCGCGAGCAGATCCAAACCGAGCGCATGTTGGCGTCGCCGGTGCGGAAGCCGAACAGCAGGACCGCGACCCCGGCGTTGGCGACCAGGGCGATCAGGCCCAGGGTTCCCATCACCGGCGCCTCGGGCGTGCGGCCGGCGATCACGCCCCAGACGGTCATGGCCGACACCCAGCCGCCGAACAGCAGCATGGTCGCGCCCTTCAGCAGCGCCGCCCGCGCCCGCCAGGTCAGGGCTAGGCCCGCCACGCCCAGGCTGATGGCGTAGTTGGCCGCGTCGCCCAGGAAATCCAGGGAGTCGGCCTGCAGCGCCGCCGAGCCCGACAAGAGCCCCGCCGCGCCCTCGGCCAGGAACATGCCGCCGTTGACAACGAGGGCGATCCACAGCGCCAGCCGCCAGCGCCCCGACGGCGCGGGGGCGTCGGCCTTGCACAGATCATCGCCGCAGCAATTGGCCATCTGGAGCCTCCTTCAAAGAGGCCCTATGTCTGCACCCTGTAGTCGCTACAGGGTCAAGAGCATGTCAGCGCTTTCTATCGGCGACCTTTCCCGCCGCACCGGCGTACCGGTCGAGACCATCCGCTATTACGAGCGCATGGGCCTGCTGCCCGAGCCTCCGCGCACCGACGGCAACTATCGCGCCTACGAGGCCGCGCACGAACGGCGACTGGCCTTCGTCAAGCGCTCGCGGGATCTGGGCTTCGGCCTCGACCGCATCCGCGCCCTGCTCGACCTGGCCGACGCGACCGACCGCCCCTGCGGCGAGGTCGACGCCCTGGCCCGCGACCAGCTGGCCGAGGTCGAACGCAAGATCGCCGACCTGCAGGTCATGCGCGAGGAACTGCGCGACATGCTCGACCACTGCCACAGCGACACGGTGGCCGACTGCGGGATCCTGGAGCGGCTGCGAGGGCGTTAGGCCGGTCGGTTGGCGACCGATATCGACGCAGCGATGCGGAACAATACCTGAACCGACGGCCTGGCCGGCGGCATTTTTCAAGCTTTTTCAAAGTTCAGGATATTTTCCCATGGTCACCTACACCCAACCGGGCGCCGGCGCGGCGACGCGCTCCGTCGACGCCAAGATCGCCGAGATCCGCTCTGCCGAGGACTACGGCGCGGCCGGAACCGGCGCCGGCGACGACGGCCCCGCCCTGCAATCGGCCCTCGCCAGCTACACGGCCGGCGCCCTCACCGGCGGCAAGGTCAAGGCCGCCGGCCGCTACCGCGTCGCCACCTCGGTCGCCCTGCCCCAGGGCGCGGTGCTGAGCGGCGACGACGTCAGCCCCGAGCAGCCTCGCGTCGGCCAGTCGATCTTCGACCGCCCCTCGCTGATCCGTCTCGTGCCCAGCGCCACCGTCACCCTCGGCCGGGGCGCGGCGATCGAGAACCTGTCGATCGTGCAGGACCTGCCCGACACCAGCGAGCCGCCGCTGAACGACACGGCGATCGCCGCCCTGCTGGCCGACTACAGCGGCGTCGGCGTCACCGCCAACCGCACCGGCGGAGCCGTGCGCAACGCTTTCGTCGCCGGCTTCGACACCTGCGTCCTGGCCGACATGACCGCGCCGGCCGGCGGCACGGGCATCGACGGCGGCCGGATCAATCTCAGCAACCTGCGGCTGGACGGCAAGAACGGCGTCCGCCTCAAGGGCGCCAGAGACGTCTCGCGCATCGTCGACGTCCACTTCTGGCCGTTCGTCACCGCCCATGTGAACGACGCCACCAAGGCCAATCTCAAGCGACCCGGCGCGGGCCTCTATCTGGAGGGGACCAACGAGTTCACCTGCATCGAGCGCTTCTTCGCCTTCGGGGCCGCGCGGGGCATGGTGTTCGACGGCGCCAACGACGTCTTCGCCACCGACTGCCAGATCGACCATCCCGACGCCGTCGGCAATGTCGCGGTCGACATCCTGAACGGCGCCTACGCCATCCACCTGGTCAACCTGCACACCGAGGCCCAGCAGGTGGGCGTGCGGATCAACAGCGTCGGCCCGGCCGGCGCCCAGGGCGCCGCCCGCGAGGTCGTGGCCGACATTCGGGGCGGCCGCATCGTCGCGACGGACATCTGCGTCGATATCCAGAACGGCGACACGCTGATCGACGGCGTGGTCTTCCGTGCGGCGGCGGTCAAGATCCGGGTGGGCGCGATCGCCGACAACGTCACGATCGTCAATCCGGTGTTCGACGACGCGGGCGTGGCGATCAAGATCGACGCGGGCTTCACCGGCCGCTGCAAGATCGACCTGGGCCTGCCGTGCCTGGGAACGCCGGTGTTCGACATCCCCGACGCCCTGATCACCGCGGGCCGGGTGGTGATCCACGACCCGTACAACTACACGGGCAAGGCGGCGGTCAGCGCCCAGTCGGAACGCAATGCCGGCAAACTCAATGTCGGGACGGCCGCCCTGACCGCGCCGATGTTCGGCGTGATCCAGGCCTCGGTAGCGGCTGGTTCGCCCCACTACGCCTTCTGGAAGGACGACGGCGCGAACGACGCCAAGCTGGCCGACATCGTGTTCGACGGGCAGAATTTCTACGCTCGCCGGCTCAGCAACGATGGCCTGACGGTGCACAGCGCCGTCCGCATCGCCGATACCGGCGTCCCTACCAGTACGTCCTGATCCGGCGCCAGCAGCCGGATGGAAATCGGGGGGCGGCGCGCTGCGCCGCCCCTTTTTATCACGCCGCTTCGACGTCCAGCGAGTAGCCGGCCGAGCGGACGGTGCGGATCGGGTCGGCTTCGGCGGCGCCGTTCAGCGCCTTGCGCAGGCGGCCGATGTGGACGTCGACGGTGCGGGCAGCGACACGGTGGCCGACTGCGGGATCCTGGAGCGGCTGCGAGGACGCTGAAGGGCCGTTCCGGCGACCGACTCTGACATAGCGATGCGCCAGATTGGTTGCGGGGGCGATCGCAGGCCAAACCCGACCAGCGCATCACTCCATTTTGAACAAAACACGAACAATTTTATTCCCTGCGCGAGGCTTTTTCGCCGCGCGCCATTTTCAAAGGTCATTTCAAAATGCCATTTCCCTCCGAAATCGATGTGCGCGACTACGGCGCCGTGTTCGATGGCCGCGACAACACCGTCGCCATCCAGGCGGCGCTGAACGCCGCCGCCACGGCCGAGGTCCGCACGGTGCTGATGCCCGCAGGCGCCTCTCTTGTCAGCGCCACGTTGCAGGTTCCGAGCGGCGTGGGCCTGCGCGGCCAAGGCCGCGTCAACACCTTCCTGCGCAAGACCGCCGAGTTCGGCGACATGCTGCATTTCGGCACGACCGCCTCGCCCTACCAGAGCGGCTATGTCGGCGACTTCTGGGCCTATCACGACTATGGCCTCGGCATCGCGCTGCCCAATGTTCCGGCCGACGTGACCTATCCCAGCGGCGCCGGCGCGATCCTGAGCTTCGACGGGCCCTACAACAGCACGATCAGCAATGTCGCGGCGACGGGCGGCCAGACCCAGATCCGCGTCCGGGGCGGCTCGACCAGCACCTTCATCAACTGCATGGCCAGCGGCGTCTATGATCCCGCCCAGCCGTCGCTGCAGTTCGCCCAGTCCAGCGTGCTGATCGAGATCGGCGCGAGCGGCCAGATCCCGACAAACATCGACTTCGTGTCGTGCAGCTTCAGCGGCACGGTCTCGCCGCCCCGCAGCATCACCTGGCCCGCGCCCGGCGGCGGAACCCGCGTTCAGGCCAGTACGGCCCAGAACATCGGCCCGCTGCGCGTCATGCAGATCAAGTGCTGCGAGAGCGTCACGATGTACGGCGGCTATCTGGGCGCGGGCGCCAAGCACAACCTGTGCTTCACGGCCGGCTCGGACATCATCGGCGGCTTCTCGGCGGCGAACGTCTTCATGGACGCCGCGCACGAGGCCCAGGTCGGTTTCGAGGGCTCCGGCATACCGTTCTCGATCGCCCTGCACATGCGTGAATGGGTGGGACAGAACAACGGCTTCAGCGCGCTGACCGACCAGGGCAGCACCGCCGCCTACAGCGTCGCCGGACTGGCGGTTTCGGGCGAGATGCGTTTCTTCGTCGGTCCCGCCGTGCGCCTGGCCAAGGCGCGCCGCGTGACGCTCGACAGCGACATCCGCCAGTGGAACGCCATGAGCTTCTATGACGGCGACGCGGGCTACAACTGCGGCGTGGATCTCGGCGCGGCGACGCGGAACATCGTCGTTCGCGGCATGATCGGCGGCGACAACGCCAGCCTGCCGGCGGCCCACACCGTCGTCGGCGTCAACATCGCCGCGGGCGCGACCCAGATCGAGACCGCCGACGTCGTCGATGGCGGCGTGTCCGGGCAGCTGATCGTCGGCGGGCTGGACAAGGCCTGGATCAGGATCGACGACGCCGACTTCACCCTGGTTCCGCGGGTGGACGCGTTCAACATCGACTACCTGGGCACGATGACCGCGAACCGCACCGTCACCCTGAGCGACGTCGGCGCGCGCAACGGCGACGTCTTCTCCGTCACCCGCTCGGGTCCAGCCGGCTACCTGCTCAAGGTCAAAGGCATAACGGCCAAGGAACTGTCGACGAACCAATGGGTCGACTTCCAGTATGTGGGCGGCCAATGGCGCGAAAAGCGCTTCGGCGCGCTCTAGAAGGCCAGGACAGCGCGCCCCCAGGGGCGCGCTGTTTTCCTACGCCGCTTCGACGTCCAGCGAGTAGCCGGCCGAGCGGACGGTGCGGATAGGGTCGGCTTCGGCCGCGCCGTTCAGCGCCTTGCGCAGGCGGCCGATGTGGACGTCGACGGTGCGGGCCTCGACATAGACGTCCGAGCCCCAGACGGCGTCCAGCAGCTGTTCGCGGCTGAACACCCGGCCCGGGTGCTGCATCAGGTAGTCGAGCAGGCGGAACTCGGTGGGGCCGAGATGCACTTCCTTGCCCTGGCGCTTCACGCGGTGGGCCACTCGGTCGATGATGATGTCGCCGACCGTGATGCGGTCGTCGGCCAGGGCCGGGCGGATGCGGCGCATGACGGCGCGGACGCGGGCGGTCAGCTCGACCATCGAGAACGGCTTGACCACGTAGTCGTCGGCGCCGGTGTCGAGCCCCCGAATCCGGTCGCTCTCCTCACCCCGGGCCGTCAGCATGATGATCGGCACGTTGCGGGTGTCGGTGCGGCCGCGCAGGCGGCGGCAGACCTCGATGCCCGAGACCTTGGGCAGCATCCAGTCGAGGATGACGAGGTCCGGCGCGCGCTCGCTAGCCAGGGTCAGGGCTTCCTCGCCATCGGCGGCCACCGAGACCTGGTAGCCTTCCTTGTCGAGATTGTAGTGCAGGAGGGTGGCCAGGGCGTCCTCGTCCTCGACCACCAGAACGTACGGAGTCACGTCGACCGGCCCTCCAGAGGCTTACTGAGCGATCACGTCGAGCTTGGGACGCTGGGAGATGATCTCCTCGCCCGTCAGCTCGAAATGGATGTTCTCGGCGATGTTCGTCGCGTGGTCGCCGATGCGCTCGAGGTTCTTGGCCACGAACAGCAGGTGGGTGCAGGCGTTGATCGTGCGCGGGTCGCCCATCATGTAGGTCAGCAGTTCGCGGAAGATCGAGTTGTAGTGCTCGTCGACTTCCTCGTCGCTGCTCCAGACGCTGATAGCGCGCTGCACGTCCGAGGCCGTGTAGGCGTCGAGCACGTCCTTCAGGCGGCCTTGCACCAGGCGGCCCATGCGCTCGATCGAGCGGGTCAGGGCGCTCATCGGCTCGGCGTCGTTGAGGATCAGGGCGCGCTTGCCGATGTTCTTGGCCAGGTCCCCGCAGCGCTCGAGGTTCATCGAGATCTTCAGGGCGGCGACGGCGTGGCGCAGGTCCACGGCCATCGGCTGGCGCAGGGCGATCAGGCGGAACGCCTTGCGCTCGATCTCGACCTGCAGGGTGTCGAGGCGCTCGTCACGGCCGACCACGCTCTGGGCCAGGCCCGCGTCGCGGCGGGCGATGCACTCGATGGCGTCGGCCACCTGGGCTTCGGCCAGGCCGCCCATGCGGGTGACCTCGGCCGTCAGGTGGTTCAGCTCTTCGCCGTAGGATTTGACGGTATGCTCGGTCATGTCCTGTTTCCTTCCGCCTGCGCTTAACCGAAGCGGCCGGTGATGTAGTCCTGGGTGCGGCTGTCGCGAGGATTGGTGAACATCTCCTCGGTCGGACCGCTCTCGACCAGCTTGCCGAGGTGGAAGAAGGCCGTCTTCTGCGAGACGCGGGCGGCCTGGGCCATCGAGTGGGTCACGATGACGATGCAGAACTGGCTGCGCAGCTCGTCGATCAGCTCCTCGATCTTGGCCGTGGCGATCGGGTCCAGCGCCGAGCAGGGCTCGTCCATCAGGATCACTTCGGGCGAGACGGCGATCGCGCGGGCGATGACGAGACGCTGCTGCTGGCCGCCCGACAAACCCGTGCCGGGTTGATGCAGGCGGTCGGCGACCTCGTTCCACAGGCCGGCCTTCTTGAGGCTGCTCTCGACGATGGCCTCCAGCTCGTCCTTGCGGGTGGCGATGCCGTGGATCTTGGGACCGTAGGCGACGTTCTCGAAGATGGTCTTCGGGAAGGGGTTCGGCTTCTGGAACACCATGCCGACGCGCGAGCGCAGCACCACCGGGTCGACGCTCTTGGCGTTGACGTCGGCGCCGTCGATCTCGATCGCGCCCTGCACCCGGGCCGACGGGATGGTGTCGTTCATCCGGTTGATGCAGCGCAGGAAGGTCGACTTGCCGCAGCCCGACGGGCCGATGAAGGCGGTGACCGACTTGGCCGGGATGTCCAGCGCCACGTCAAACAGGGCCTGCTTGTCGCCGTAGAAGACGTTGACGTCGCGGGCGCGGATCTTGAAGTCGCGGGTCTCGACCACGCCGTGGCCTTGCGGCACGGCGGTGTGGATGACGGGCGCGGCGACGCCGCCGTCGCGGTTCTGGGTGGGCATGGCGTGTCCCTGGACGAGGGCGAGAGCGTTGGGGTTGGTGACGGTCATATGGATCCTACCACCGGCGTTCGAAGCGGCGGCGCAGGATGACGGCCGCGGCGTTCATGACGATCATGAAGATCAGAAGGACGAGGATGGCGGCGGCGGTGCGCTCGTGGAAGGCGCGTTCCGACGCGTTCTCCCAGATGAACACCTGCACCGGCAGCACGGTCGAGGCGCCGGTGAAGCCTTCCGGCACGCCGGGCACGAACGAGACCATGCCGATCATCAGCAGCGGAGCCGTTTCGCCGAGCGCGTGGGCCAGCGACAGGATGGCGCCGGTCATCACGCCGGGCATGGCCAGCGGCAGTACGTGGTGGAACACGGTCTGGGCGCGGGAGGCGCCGACGCCGAGGGCGGCTTCACGGATCGAGGGCGGCACCGCCTTCAGGGCCGAGCGGGTGGCGATGATCACGGTCGGCAGGGCCATCAGGGCCAGCACCAGGCCGCCGACCAGCGGAGAGCTCCGCGGCACGTGCAGCCAGTTGATGAACAGGGCCAGGCCCAGCAGGCCGTAGACGATCGAGGGGACGGCCGCGAGGTTGTTGATGTTGACCTCGATGACGTCGGTCCAGCGGTTCTTCGGGGCGAACTCTTCCAGGTAGACGGCGGCCATCACCCCGACCGGCACCGCGATCAGGGCGGTGATGATCAGCATCAGGGCCGAGCCGACCACCGCGCCCAGCACGCCGGCTTGTTCGGGCTCGGTCGAGTCGGACTTGGTGAAGAAGCCGAAGTTGAAGCCGCCCTTGACGGCGCCGCTCTTCTCCAGCTGGTCCAGCCAGCCGAGCTGCTGGTTGTCGAGCTTGCGGTCTTCCTCGGCGGTCGCGCGCTTGATCTCGCCCTTGTAATAGAGGTCGGCGTCGGCCTTGACCGGACCGGTGACCTCGATGGTCTTGCCGATCACCGACGGGTCGGCCTTGATCTTGTCGAGCAGCTGGAAGCCGAGATCGCGCGAGACCAGGTCCATGACCTTGCCCGACGTCGTGCCCAGGTCGTCGTCCTGGATGTTCAGCTTCTTCATCACCGCTTCAGCGACGATGTAGTCGTAGTTGACGCCTTCGAGCGCGGTGCGGTCGATGCGGTCCGGGTTCAGATAGACCGGCACGCTGATCGAGTGGGTCTCGAAGGTGGTGTAGCCCTGGGCGACGATGCGGCCCACCAGCACGACCAGGAAGATCATGGCCACGACGATGGCGGCGATGCCCTGGGCCTTGAACCACATTTCCGAGCGGTAGCGCTTCTTCAGGCGGGCTTCGGCGGCCGAGAGCGTCGCGCGGGGGCCCTGCCCGTGCGGAGCGGCGCCGGCGGTGATGGCGGCGTCAGTCATATTGTTCCCGATACTTCTGGACGATGCGCAGGGCGATGATGTTGAGCGCCAGGGTCACGACGAACAGCGTCAGGCCCAGGCCGAAGGCCGAGAGGGTCTTGGGGCTGTCGAACTCCTGGTCGCCGGTGAGCAGGGTGACGATCTGCACGGTCACGGTGGTGACGGTGTCGAGCGGGTTGACGGTCAGCTTGGCCTGAAGGCCCGCGGCCATGGTCACGATCATGGTCTCGCCGACGGCGCGGGACACGGCCAGCAGCATGGCGGCCATGATGCCCGGCAGGGCGGCCGGCAGGATGACCCGCTTGACCGTCTCGGACTTGGTGGCGCCCATGGCGTAGCTGCCATCACGCAGGGATTGCGGCACGGCGTTGATGATGTCGTCCGACAGCGAGGAGACGAACGGGATCAGCATGATCCCCATCACCACCCCGGCCACCAGGGCCATCTGGTTCTGGACTTCCATCAGGTACTGGCCGACGCCGTCCAGCGGCCCGCCGATCAGGACCGCGCCGATGGCGTTGAAGCCGGCGCGGAACAGCGGACCCACGGTCAGGGCGGCGAAGAAGCCGTAGACCACGGTCGGCACGCCGGCCAGGATCTCGAGCAGCGGCTTGATCGTCGAGCGCAGGCCGCGGCTGGCGTATTCCGAAAGGTAGATCGCCGAGTAGAGGCCGACGGGCGCGGCCACCAGCATGGCGATCAGCATGATCAGGAAGGTGCCGGCGAAGAGCGGCACGGCCCCGAAGGCGCCCGACGAGGCCACCTGGTCGGCGCGCATGGCGATCTGCGGGCTCCACTCGGTGCCGAACAGGAACGACAGCGGGTTGACGCTCTGGAAGAAGCGCCAGCTTTCCCAGACCAGCGAGAGCACGATGCCCAGGGTGGTCAGCACGGCGGCGACCGAGCAGGCGATCAGCAGGCCGTTGATCCAGCCCTCGACCCGGTTGCGGGCGCGGAATTCCAGACCCACCCGCGGCAGCGCCAGCAGCACGCCGATCAGGGCGACCAGCGAGGCCAGGCCGATCGTGCTGTAGCGCACGATGGCGTTGATCTTGCGCGACTCGGCGACCTTGGCGTCGAGCGCGGTCTTCAGCTCGCCCTCGTAGACGACCTCCGACGGCGCTTCCTTGGCCGAGATGGCCCGGGCGTCGCTGAAGAAGACGTCCTGGCGGTCGGGCGTCAGGGCCGAGACGGCCGCCGGACGTTCGGCCTGCAGGACCGCCTCCTCGAGCCGGCCGCCGAACACGGCGCCGAGCAACAGCAGGAGGGCGGCCGGAGCGCCGGCCCAGAGGGCGGCGTAGGCGCCGTAATAGTTGGGCAGCGAGTGGAGGCGCACCGAAGCGCCGCCGGCCGCCTTGAGCGCTCGGCCCCGACCGAGCAGGAACGCCGCCAGCGCGAACAGCGCCAGGAAGAGGAGCGAGAGCCAGGTCAGCATGCGTGAAGCGGTCTTGCGCGTAGGATGCGAGCACGGCGCCCGTTGCGCCGCCCCGCCCGTGACCGATCTATGCCGGCCGGGCGCCGACCTTATGCGACGTTTCTACGACAGTTTTACGACACCGCCCGGCCCGACCCCGTCAACTGTGGCCAAGTCCTTGTCAGGCAAGGTTTTGGCCATCGGCAGGTAGACCCCGAAGGTCGCCCCTTCGCCCTGCGTCGATTCCACGTGCAGGCCGCCGCGGTGGCGATTGACGATGTGCTTGACGATGGCCAGGCCAAGACCCGTGCCCGAGCGGTCGCCGCTCTTCTGGCCCTCGACGCGGTAGAAGCGCTCGGTCAGGCGCGGCAGGTGCTCGCGGGCGATGCCCGGCCCCTTGTCGCCGACCCGCAGGCCCGCGAACAGCGACTCCGACTCCGAGTGGTCGGGGGTCAGCAGCGACAGCCGCGCGGCGGACGGGTCGCGCGGGGCGACGGCCGTGGCCGGGGTCAGGCCGGGGAAGATCTCGACCCGCACGACGCCGTCCTTTGGCGTGTACTTGATGGCGTTGTCGACGAGGTTCTGGACCACCTGGACGATCTGGTCGCGATCGCCCTCGACCACCGCCGAGCCGCGCGGCGGCAGGATGGCGTCGAAGCTGATCTGCTTGTCGCGCGCCTGCGGGGCCAGGGCGTCGATGACGTCCTGGGCGGCCATGGCCAGGTCGACGCGGCCGGCCGGGGCGATGTGCTCGTTCAGCTCGATGCGCGACAGGCTCATCAGGTCGTCGATCAGCCGCGACATCCGCTCGGCCTGGGCCTGCATGATGCCGAGGAACTTGTCGCGGGCGCCCGGATCCTCCTTGGCGTGGCCGCGCAGAGTCTCGATGAAGCCCGACAGCGAGGCCAGCGGCGTGCGCAGCTCGTGGCTGGCGTTGGCCAGGAAGTCGGCGCGGGTGCGCTCGCTGCGGCGTACGTCGGTCTCGTCGCGCAGCACCAGCAGGGCCAGCTGCGAACCGCGGTCGTCGCGGCCCAGCGGCCGGGCGTGGGCGGTCCAGTCGCGGCCCTGCGAGCCGACGCCGGTCCATTCCACGGTGCGCTCGACGCCGCCGAACAGGCTCTCGTCCACCGCCTCCAGCACCTGGGGGCTGCGCACGGCGGTGACCAGCAGGGCGCTTTCCCGGATGCGGAAGCGCTCGCGGGCGGCGGCGTTGGCGAAGACGAAGCGGCGGCCGGTCAGGTCGTCGGCCTCTTCGGCGGCGATGACCATCAGCGGCTCGGGCAGGTTCTCCAGGATCACCGCGAAGGGCGGGGCCCGGTCGGCGATCGCGGCGGCCGGGGCCGCGACCAGCGAGGCGTCCTCGATCAGGCGGCGCAGGCGACGCAGCAGGAAGATCCCGCCGCCGCCCAGCAGCACCGCGGCCGGCAAAGCCACGCCCGGCTGGGCCGCGCCCAGGGCGGTCATGGCGACCAGGGCGACCGGCCCGCCGGCGATCGCCGTCCAGGCCCCGGCCCACGCGCCCGCCAAGGGGCCGCCCCAGCGGTCCGGCGCGACCGGCGAAGGGGGGGAGACGGTGGGCATGGCGGGGGTCCGGGCTCCATCTGGCGACGCGGGCCTCGAACGGCCCGACGGGGGGACCAAGGCTCGTAGGCCAGTTTTGTGACGAAGCGATGATTCGTCGAAGCAGATATGGCGCCGCCCGATCTCATGGGATAGACGGGGAACCCCTAGATGCGTGTCGGTCGCGGTGTTCACCGCAATTTCGCCGCAACCTGACGCAATCTCGGGGGCAGAGGGTATTCTCCTTAGGGTGGTCGGTTCGTATGCAGCGCAAGGTCCTGGTCGCGACGGTCGCGGCCGCTCCTCTGATGGCCATGGCCTTGGCCGCGCAGGCCGAGACCGTCATCAATTCCGAACGGACGACCCCGATCGCCACCGCCTCGGCGGGAACCGGCGGCGCGGCCGACGATGTCAAGATCGACACGGGCGGCACGATCAAGCTGACGGCCTCCGGCGCGCTGGTGACGCTGAACAGCAACAATAAGGTCACCAATACGGGCTCGCTGACGACCCAGGGCGTCAACGATTCCACGGGCATACTGATCAACGGCGGCACGACCGGCACGGTCACCCAGACCGGCACGATCACGCTCGACGAGGACTACACCGCCACCGACACCGACTCGGACGGCGACATCGACGGCGCCTTCGCGCTGGGCCAGAACCGCTACGGCATCCGCCTGACCGGCCCCGGCGCCTTCACCGGCGACATCCTGGCCACCGGCGGCACGATCACCATCGAGGGCAACAACTCGGCCGGCATCTCGCTGGAGAGCGCACTGGTCGGCAACCTGACCAACGGCGGCTCGATCGCCGTCACTGGCGCCAACGGCTACGGCGTCCACGTCGCGGCCCCGGTCACCGGCAAGGTCACCATCAACGGCGGCGTCAGCGTCCTGGGCGAGAACTCGGTCGGCGTGGCCATCGACGGCGACGTCACCGGCGCCTTCGTGGTGCAGGGCGGCGTCAGCGCCACCGGCTACCGCTACACCAGCCGCCCCTCCGACAAGACCGTGCGCGACAAGCTCGACGCCGACGACCTGCTGCAGGGCGGCTCGGCCGTCCGCGTGGCCGGCAACGTCACCGGCGGCGTGCTGCTCGACGTCCGCCCGGCCGACAACGACACCACCAAGACCGACGAAGACGGCGACGGCGTCGAGGACGCCTCGGAAGGCAGCAGCGCGCTGACCGTCTATGGCGCCGCCCCGGCCCTGCTGGTCGGCTCCGACACCCGCGCGATCACCGTCGGCGCGGTCGGCACGGGCGACAACGCCTATGGCGTGATCGCCAAGGGCTCGATCACGGCCAACGGCCTCTATGACGGCGTGACGGCCACCGGCGTGCAGCTGGGCGGTAACGCCGGCCAGGCGACCAACATCGCCGGCGGCTTCCGTTCGGACGCCTCGATCACCGCCCAGGCCTACGAGGCCAACAGCACCGCCATCCGGGTCACCGCGGGCGGCAACGCCCCGACCATCTGGAACAAGGGCACGATCGTCGCCTACAGCGTCTCCGAAGGCGTGTTCGACGCCCGCGGCGTGGCCATCGAGGCCGGCGGCGGGACCAACACCCTGCGCAACGCCGGCGTGATCAACGCGACCATCGTCGGCGAAAAGGGCACGGCCTACGGCGTCATCGACTATTCGGGCGGCCTGACCACGATCGAGAACACCGGCTCGATCATCGCCTCGATCTCGCCCACGGACGACGATCTCGACACCGACGACGCCGACACCGACGCCAGCAACGAGACCATTACCGGCAAGGCGGTGGCCATCGACGTCAGCCGCAACACCACCGGCGTCACCCTGACCCAGAACGGCGTCAACGACGGCGACGACGGGGCCGACGGCGTGGCCGACACCGACACGGACGGCGACGGCGTCGACGACGCCGACGAGCCGGCCATCATCGGCGCCATCCGCTTCGGCTCGGGCGCCGACACCTTCAACGTGCTGAACGGCACCGTGGTGGGCGACATCTCGTTCGGCGACGGCGCCGATGTGTTCCGCATCGACGGCGGCGCGGCGGTGATCGGTTCGATCAGCGACAGCGACGGCCGGCTGGACGTCACCATCGGCAAGGGCTCGCTGGGCCTGACCAAGGCCGAAACGATCAACATCACCAGCCTGAGCCTCGGCGCCGAGAGCAAGCTGGTGTTCACCGCCGATCCGTCGACCTCGACCAACACCCGCCTGGTGGTGTCGGGCGCGGCCAACGTCGCCAGCGGCGCGCAGCTTGGCCTGCGCCTGACCAGCCTGCTGACCGCCCCGACCTCGTACACGGTGATCACCGCCGGTTCGCTGACCAGCGGGGCCCTGGGCCAGAGCCTGCTCGACGACGCGCCCTACATGTACGTCGCCAGCAGCCGCGCCGACGCCAACAACGTCTATATCGACGTGCGCCGCCGCACGGCCGCCGAGATCGGCATGGCCCGCTCGGGCGCGTCGGCCTACGACGCGATCTTCAACGCCCTCAGCGGCGACTCCGACGTGGCCGGCGCCTTCCTGGGCATCAGCGACCGCGGCTCGTTCCTGAACCGCTACAACCAACTGCTGCCGGACCAGGGCGAGGGCATGTTCGCCACCCTGCAGACCGTCACCCAGCAGATCTCGCAGGCCACCTCGATCCGGCCCGATCCGGGCGACCGCTACGGGCCCGACAGCATCTGGGTCCAGGAAATCAACGCCCTGGTCCGTCGTGAAGACGGCCCGACCCTGGGCACCGACACCCAGGCCTTCGGCTTCGTGGCCGGCTACGAGGCGATGGGCGACGCGGGCGGCGCGCTTGGCGTGACCCTGGCCTACACCGCCCTGGAAGAGCACGACACCGTCGCCCAGGTGGGCGAGCAGACCACCTCGTCGCTGGTCCAGACGGGCGTCTACTGGCGCCGGTCGGTGGGTCCGTGGCGCTTCAACCTCGGCGGCGGCGTCGGCTACGGCTGGTTCGACAGCGACCGGGTGTTCCTGGTCGACGCCAACGGCGACGGCGTCTACGAGGAAAAGCGCAAGGCCAGCAGCGACTGGGGCGCCCTGACCGCCAACGCCTTCGCCGGCACCGCCTACGAAGTGAAGTTCGGCCGCTTCTTCTCGCGTCCGGAAGCGCGCGTCGACTACACCTACCTCAACGAGTCGAGCCACGACGAGACCGGCGGCGGCAAGGTGATGGACAACGAGATCGGCCGGCGCAAGTGGAGCAACCTCAGCGGCGACGTGGGCGTCGTGCTGGGCGCCGAGTTCGGCCGCGACGTCTGGGTGCGCCCGGAAGTCCGCGTCGGCTACCGCAAGACCCTGGCCGGCAAGCTGGCCGACACCGTCGCCACCCTGAATGGCCAGACCTACGTGCTGGAGCCGTTCGACGACAAGGACGGCGCCCTGACCCTGGGCTTCGCCCTGCGGGCCGGCACGGCGATGTCCTACGTGGCGCTGGAAGGCACGGCCGAAAGCACCAAGCGCCAGAAGCGCTACAACGTGAAGCTCACCGGCCGGACGATGTTCTAAGCACCGTCCGCCTAGGTGGAGAAGAGGGCCTCGCACAACGTGCGGGGCCTTTTTCATAAGGGCTTTGCGGCCAAGTTGGCGACAATCCGCCGCAGCTGTCGCGGCCTTGCCGGCTCGCCACGCTAAAGGTCCGTTTAAGGACTAATATTAAGGCTGTTCCCATCGATAACAGACGGCGGCCCTGATCGCCGTGAGGGGAAGACCTTGACCATCCATCGCTTCGCCCGGGGCGCCGCCGCCCTGGCCGGCGCCGCGACGCTCGTCGTCGCCGGCGGCGCTCACGCCCAAGCACCCGACCAGCAGGCCCGCATCGAGGCCCTGGAGGCCCAGCTGGCGGCTCTTCAGAAGCAGATCGCCGAGATCAAGACCGCGACCGCCGCGGCCCCGAAGGCGGCCCCCGCCGCCACCCCCGCTCCGACCGCGACCGTCAGCATCGCCGGCGGCCGTCCGACCATCGCCTCGACCGACGGCGCCTTCAGCGCCACCCTGCACGGGGTGATGCAGCTCGACACCGCCCACTACTTCCAGGACAAGGGCCTGCCGGCGGTGATCGGCAACGGCCGCGACCTCAACAGCGGCAGCAACTTCCGCCGCGCGCGCCTGGGCATGGACGGCAAGGTCTTCAAGAACTTCGACTACAGCGTGCTGCTCGACTTCGGCGGCGCCGGCACCGACGGCTCGGGCGTGCTGCAGGAGCTGTTCCTCCAGTACAACTACGCGCCCTTCAAGGTGCGCGTCGGCGCCTTCGCCCCGAACGTGGGCCTGGAAGACGCCGGCTCGACCAACGGCTCGCTGTTCGCCGAGCGCCCGGCGATCTCGGAACTGACCCGGGGTCTCGCCGCCGCCGACCGCCGCTACGCCCTGCAGGTGCAGACCGGCGGCGAGCGCTGGCTGCTGTCGGCCGCCGCCACCGGCGGCAAGACCGGCGACGCCCAGACCTTCGACGAACAGCAGGGCTTCGTGGCCCGCGCCGCCTTCCTGCCGGTCAAGACCAAGGACTGGATCGTGCACACCGGCCTGGGCGCCGGCTACATCGTCACCCCGGCCCAGACGGCCGTCGGCGGCGCCTATCCGCTGACCCTGACCGAGCGTCCGGAACTGCGCGTCGACGGGACCACCCTGGTCACCACCGGCGCCATCGACGCCGACAACCTGCGCCACGTGGGCGTGGAACTGGCCGTGCAGCACAAGAACCTGCTGGTGCAGAGCGAGTACTTCGACATCGCGCTCGACCGCCGCAACCCGGCGGCCGGCGTCAGCGATCCGAAGTTCGGCGGCTGGTACATCGAGGGCGGCTGGGTGCTGACCGGCGAGAGCCGCCGCTACAACGGCTCGACCTTCGCCTTCGACGCCCCGTCGATCGCCAACCCCTTCGATCCGAAGGCCGGCAAGTGGGGCGCCTGGGAACTGGCGGCGCGCTATTCGGTGCTCGACCTGAACCACCACGAGACCGCGACCCTCGCGGCCGACCGGGTGCGCGGCGGCGAGCAGACGATCTGGACCGCCGGCGTCAACTGGTTCCCCAACTCGGTGACCAAGTTCTCGCTCGACTATCTGGACGTCGACGTGGACCGCCTGGATCCGGCCGGCGGGACCGTGGCGCTGAGCCAGGGCTACCAGGCCGTCAACCTGCGCAGCCAGTTCGCGTTCTAGGGAAGAGCCTTCACCCTCTCCCTTCCCCCTTGATGGGGGAAGGGCCGGGGATGGGGGTGACCCGCTGAGTTGGCGACGGCGCATCGCCGAGCCCCTTTCGGACCAGGCGATAACGTGCGTTCTTCCTCCCATGCGCGGCTTCCCTCAGCTTAAACCGTCGACACGCTGGCTTCTCGGCGGCGTCGTGATCTTCGCGTGGTTCCTCGGCGCGCCATTGACGCCATTCGCTTCGGCGTACTTCTCGATCGTCGCGCCTGGCCTGCATCTCGTTCTGTTTCTGGTCGCCATGGGCGCCCTGATGGCGGTCTCGCGTTGCGCGAGCTGCGGCTATCCCGTCTGGCTCAGAAAGCTGAAGGGCGGCGGCTATCTCATCGGAGGCCCCGGCCGCGACTGCTCCCGTTGCGGAGGACCGGTCTAGCTGACCGGTCAAGGCGCTCCGGCGACCGCCCCCTTTCTCACACCTCCATCAGAAACATTCGCGCGCACAACGGGAGCGAGATCGGTCAAGGTTCGGCGTTATCCAGAGGACGCCCGATGACCCTGCCCCGTCTTTCCCGCCGAGACCTGTCGATCGGCGTCGGCGCCGCAGCGGCGGCCGCGCCGCTGGGCGCCCTGGCGCAAGGCCCCAAGGTCGTGACGCTGCTGAACGTCAGCTACGACCCGACCCGCGAGCTTTATCAGGAGATCAATCCGGCCTTCGCCGCCTACTGGAAGCGCCGGGTCGGCCAGACGCTGGACATCAAGCAGAGCCACGGCGGCTCGGGCAAGCAGGCCCGCTCGGTGATCGACGGGCTGCAGGCCGACGTCGTCACCCTGGCCCTGGCGGACGACATCGACCAGATCGCCGCCCGCGGCCTGATCGCCAGGAACTGGCAGTCGCGCCTGCCCAAGAACTCGGCCCCCTACACCTCGACGATCATCTTCCTGGTCCGCAAGGGCAACCCGAAGGGGATCAGGGACTGGGGCGACATCGTCAAACCCGGCGTCGAGATCATCACCCCCAACCCCAAGACCGGCGGCGCGCCGCGCTGGGCCTATCTGGCGGCCTGGGCCTGGGCGCTGAAGCAGAAGGGCGGCAGCGACGCCAAGGCCCGGGCCTTCGTGCAGCAGCTCTATCGCCAGGTGCCGGTGCTCGACAGCGGGGCGCGCGGTTCGATGACCACTTTCGCCCAGCGGGGCGTCGGCGACGTGCTGCTGACCTGGGAGAACGAGGCCCACCTGGCTCGCGACGAGTTCGGGGCCGACAAGTTCGAGATCGTCTATCCCTCGCGCTCGATCCTGGCCGAGCCGTCGGTGGCCGTGGTCGACAAGGTGGTGCAGCGGCGCGGCACGCGGCTGGTGGCCGAGGGCTATCTGAACTTCCTCTACAGCCCCCTGGCCCAGGACCTGATCGGCAAGCATCACTACCGGCCGCGCGACCCGAAGGCGGCGGCCAAGTACGCCGCCAAGTTCCCCGACATTCCGCTGGTGACCATCGACCGCGAGTTCGGCGGCTGGGCGAAAGCCCAGGCCCGGCACTTCGCCGACGGCGGCGTCTTCGACCAAATCTACCGGCCTTGAGAGTCTTCTTGGGCGTGAAGCCTACCTAGGCAATAGGATATAGCGCTTCTGTCACGTTCGTGCGTTATCCGCATGGACCACCCGAGATAACACCCGAGACAGAGCGACATCGCCATGACCACCGCCTTGAAGTCTCCCACCCGCCGCGGCCTGCTGGGCGCGGCCGGCGCCGCCGCCGCCCTCGGGGGTTCGACCCTCACGGCCGGCCAGGCTTTCGCCCAGGCCAAGCCGCTGACCCTGCTGAACGTCAGCTACGACCCGACCCGCGAGCTCTACAAGGCGATCAACGTCGCCTACGCCGCCTACTGGAAGAAGAAGGTCGGCCAGACCCTGACCATCAACCAGAGCCACGGCGGCTCGGGCAAGCAGGCCCGTTCGGTGATCGACGGCCTGGAAGCCGACGTCGTCACCCTGGCCCTGGCCTATGACATCGACGAGATCTCGGACAAAGCCAAGCTGCTGCCGGCCAACTGGCAGTCGCGCCTGCCGCAGAACTCCACGCCCTACACCTCGACCATCGTGTTCCTGGTCCGCAAGGGCAATCCCAAGAAGATCAAGGACTGGGGCGACCTGGTGAAGCCGGGCGTCGACGTCATCACGCCGAACCCGAAGACCTCGGGCGGGGCGCGCTGGAACTACCTGGCCGCCTGGGCCTGGGCGCTGAAGCAGAAGGGCGGCAACCCCGCCAAGGCTCAAGCCTACATCACCGACCTCTTCAAGCACGTGCCGGTGCTCGACACCGGCGCCCGCGGCGCCACCACCACCTTCACCCAGCGCGGCATCGGCGACGTGCTGCTGGCCTGGGAGAACGAGGCCTTCCTGGCGCTGGAGGAAATTCCGGGCCAATTCGAGATCGTCGTGCCGTCGATCTCGATCCTGGCCGAACCGCCGGTGGCCGTGGTCGACAAGAACGTCGACCGTCACAAGACCCGCCTGGCGGCCGAGGGCTATCTGCGCTTCCTGTACAGCCCGCTGGCCCAGGACATCATCGCCCAGAACCACTACCGTCCGCGCGACGCCAAGGTCGCGGCCAAGTACGCCGCCAAGTACAAGAAGATCCCGCTGGTGACGATCGACAACACCTTCGGCGGCTGGCGCAAGGCCCAGGCCACGCACTTCGCCGACGGCGGCGTGTTCGACAAGATCTACCAGCCGAAGTAAGGCGCTGAACCCAATCGGGTCAGAAAGCTTGACCTTTCAAGGCGCGGCGGTCCCCCATGGGCCGCCGCGTTTTGCGTTTCAACGCCCAAGCTCGGTCGGGAACCCGACTATCGACCGGGCGTTCAGGCCTCACGGGGCGTACCAATAACAAAAGCCAGGGTCGGGCTCAGGATGACGGATTATCTGAAGTCGCAGCGGGCGGGCGATCAGCTCGCGGCCGAGCACGGCATCGACGACCCCTTCGCCGCGGCGATCCGGGCCACCCGCATGGCGATGATCGTCACCGACGCCACCCAGGCCGACAATCCGATCATCTTCGCCAACGACGCCTTCCTGCGGCTGACCGGCTATGCCCGTTCGGAGGTGATCGGCCGCAACTGCCGCTTTCTGCAGGGACCCGACACCAATCCGGTCGCCATTGGCGAGATACGCGGCGCCATCGCCGACGGCGACGACATCGCCATGGACATTCTCAACTACCGCAAAGACGGCAGCAGCTTCTGGAACGCGCTGTACCTGAGCCCCGTGCGCAACAAGCAGGGCCAGATCATCTACTTCTTCGGCTCGCAGCTGGACGTCAGCGACAAGAAGCAGACCGAGCAGCACCTGCGCGAGACCCGCAGCGACCTGGAACTGGCCGTCGAGGCCCGCACCCGCGAACTGACCCTGGCCCTGGAGCAGAAGACCGCCCTGCTGCACGAGGTCGACCACCGGGTGAAGAACAACCTGCAGCTCATCTCGTCCCTGCTGCTGCTGCAGAACCGCCGCGAGAAGGATCCGGCCCTCAAGCACAGCCTGCGCGGCATGCTGGAGCGGGTGAACGCCATCGCCACCGTCCACCGCCGGCTGTTCCAGAGCGAGGACGTCGAGCGCTTCGACGTCTCGGCCTTCGTGCGCGACCTGGTGTCGGACATGACCGGCTCGGCCAACCGCGAGGAGATCCGCGTGCGGCTGGACCTGGAGCGGGTGGACGTGGCCGCCTCGAAGGCCGCGCCCCTGGCCCTGGTGATCAGCGAACTGTTCTCCAACGCCCTGCGCCACGCCTTCCCCGACGGCCGCGCCGGCGAGATTTCGGTATCGATCACTCGCCAAAACGGCGACTTCCGGATCGAAATCGCCGATGACGGCGTTGGTGTGTCTGAAGGGGCCCGGACTTCGGGTTTCGGACTGACCATCGTCCAGCTGCTGTGCCAGCAGTTGAAGGCGCGGTCCGAGACCACGGACGCCGGACCCGGAACGCGCGTCGTCGTACACCTGCCCGTCAACGGCGCGCACCACTGAGGAAGTAGCTTACCCATGGCCGGGCGTGCGTTGGATGTGCTGATCGTCGAGGACGAGGTCCTGCTGGCCACCGAGCTGGAGTTCCTCGCCCAGGAAGTGGGCTACCACTCCGTGGGCCTGGCCATGAGCTCGGACGAGGCCGTGGACCTGGCCAGGTCGCTGCATCCCGACCTCGCGCTCGTGGACGTGCATCTGCAGGACGGCCCGACCGGCGTCGAGGTGGTGCGCAGGATCCATGACGACTGCGGCTGCGTGGCCCTGTTCATGACCGCCAACGTCAAGCGCCTGCCCGACGACTTCGCCGGCGCCTGCGGGGTGATCGGCAAGCCCTATTCCGAGCACGGGGTGAAGACCGCCCTGGCCTATCTGGCCGTCTGCCTGGAAGAGGACCGCGCGCCAGGCCTGCCGCCGGTGGGGCTGGAACTGGCCCCGGCCTTCGCCGAGCGCTGGGGCCTGACCGAAATGCCGCGCTCGGCCTGATGGCCGCCTCGCCGCTCGCCGTCCCATCTGTCGCCGTGATCGTCGGGACCGCCGCGGCCCTGCTGTCGATCACCAGCTTCGCCCCGCAGATCGTCAAGATCGTGCGCGAGAAGGACGCCTCTTCGGTGTCGCTGCGGACCTATGTGGTCACGGTCGCGGGCTTCTCGTGCTGGCTGGCCTACGGCCTGATGATCAAGGCCTGGCCGGTGGCGGCGGCCAACCTGGCGTGCCTTGCGATGTCGGCCGCCGTGCTCGCCTTGAAATGGCGCTATGGCCGCCAAGGAGACCACGAAGACGTCAAAGGGTGACAGGGGGGGCGGGGTCCGCTATCGAGGCCCGCCTAATTTCGCGCACCAGGACCACCGCCTTGACCGAAGTCGCCGAGGAAGCTGGCTGGGCCACCGCCAAGACTCTGGCCGAAGCCCTGCCCTACATCCAGATCTACGACCGCGAGACGGTGGTGATCAAATACGGCGGCCACGCCATGGGCCAGGAAGAGGTGGCCAAGCTATTCGCCGCCGACGCCGTGCTGCTGAAGCTGCTGGGCGTGCACCCGGTCGTGGTTCACGGCGGCGGTCCGCAGATCAGCCGCATGCTCGACAAGGCCGGCGTGAAGTCGACCTTCGTCGACGGCCTGCGCGTCACCGACGAGGCGACGATGGAAGTGGCCGAGATGGTCCTCTCCGGCGCCATCAACAAGGAAATCGCCAACTGGATCACGCTCGCCGGCGCCGAAGCCGACGTGCGCGGCGTGGGCCTGTCGGGCAAGGACGCCCGCCTGATCACCGCCGAGAAGGTGACCCGGACCCGCAAGGACCCGGACAGCAACATCGAGCAGGCCGTCGACCTGGGCTTCGTGGGCGAGCCGACCAAGGTCGATCCGCACCTGATCCAGGCCCTGCTGAGCTCGGAAACCGACTACATCCCGGTGATCGCCCCGATCGGCGTGTCCGAGCAGGGCGAGACCTTCAACATCAACGCCGACACGGTGGCCGGAGCGCTCGCGGGCGCCCTGAAGGCCAAGCGGATGCTGATGCTGACCGACATCAAGGGCGTGCTCGACGCCAACGGCGAGCTGATCCGCGAGATGACCCTGGACCAGGCCCGCCAGCTGATCGCCGACGGCGTCGCCACCGGCGGCATGATCCCCAAGCTCGAGAACGCCATCCACGCCGTGGAGAGCGGCGTCGAAGCCGTGGTCATCCTCGACGGCCGCCGCCCGCACGCCATGCTGGTCGAACTGTTCAGCGAGCACGGCGCGGGCACGCTGATCTCGAAGTGATCTGATGGTGGCCGACCTCACCCACGTCGACACCTGGCTGTTCGACCTCGACAACACCCTCTACCCGGCCGAGACCGAGTTCATGGGGCTGATCGAAGGCCGGATGACCGACTTCGTCGAGCGCTATACCGGGCTTCCGCGCGAGGAAGCCCGGGCGCTGCAGAAGAAGTACTATATGGAGCACGGCACCACCCTGGCCGGGCTGATGACCTATCACGGCATGGACCCCTCCCAGTTCCTGGAGGAGGTGCACGACGTGTCGCTGGACAACCTGGTCCCCGACCCGGCCCTGCACGCGGCGATCGAGGCTCTGCCCGGCCGGCGGCTGGTGTTCACCAACGGCTCGCTGGGCCACGCCGAGCGGGTGCTGGGGCACCTGGGGCTGCGCGACCTGTTCAGCGAGATCTTCGCCATAGAGACGGCCGACTACATCCCCAAGCCGTCGCTGGCGACCTTCGACAAGATCACCAAGCTGCACGCCATCGATCCGCCGACGACCGCCTTCTTCGAGGACAGCGAGAAGAACCTGGTCCCGGCCGCGCGCATCGGCATGACCACCGTCCTGGTCGGCGCCCACGCGGCCGCATCGACCTCCGAACACGTCCACCATCGCACCAACGACCTCGCCGGGTTCCTGAGCTCGGCGCGCCTGAAGGAAGCCTGACATGACCGCCCTGACCTTCGCCGATCTGCAGACCGAGATCGAAGCCGCCTGGGAGGCCCGCGACGGCGTCTCGACCGCCACCGCCGGCCCGGTCCGCACCGCCGTGGAAGAGGCCCTGCTGCTGCTCGACAGCGGCAAGGCCCGCGTCTCGGAGAAGATCGACGGCGAGTGGACCACCCACCAGTGGCTGAAGAAGGCCGTGCTGCTGTCGTTCCGCCTCAACCCCAACACCGTGATGCGCGCCGGCTCGCTGGGCGGCGGCGTCGGTCCGTGGTGGGACAAGGTGGCCAACAAGTTCGACGGCTGGGACGCCCCGCAGTTCGAGGCCGGCGGCTTCCGCGCCGTGCCGGGCGCCATCGTGCGTCGCGGCTCGCACATCTCCAAGAACGTCATCCTGATGCCGTCGTTCGTGAACATCGGCGCCTTCGTCGACGAGGGCACCATGGTCGACACCTGGGTGACGGTCGGCTCGTGCGCCCAGATCGGCAAGCACGTCCACCTGTCGGGCGGCGTCGGCATCGGCGGCGTGCTGGAGCCCCTGCAGGCCAACCCGACCATCATCGAGGACAACTGCTTCATCGGCGCCCGTTCGGAAGTGGTCGAGGGCGTGGTCGTCGGCGAGGGGAGCGTGCTTTCGATGGGCGTCTACCTGTCGGCCTCGACCAAGATCGTCGATCGCAAGACCGGCGAGATCCACATCGGCAAGGTGCCGCCCTACAGCGTCGTGGTGCCGGGCAGCCTGCCCGACAAGAACGGCGGCCCGAGCCTGTACTGCGCCGTGATCGTCAAGACGGTCGACGCCCAGACCCGCTCGAAGACCTCGATCAACGACCTGCTGCGCGACTGATCCGCGTGATGGGGGCGGCCGTGGAACACACCCTGGCCGCCCTGCGCGCCGGCGACCTGGCCGGGGCGACGAGGCTGAACCTCTCCGGCGCGGACCTTTCCGAGGTTCCGCCGGAGATCTTCGGCCTTTCCGAGACGCTGGAGGTGCTGGACCTCGGCGCCACCCGCATCTCGGCCCTTCCTCACGACTTTTCCCGCCTGAAAAAGCTGACGGTGCTGTTCGCCTCCGGCGCGCCGTTCCGCCGGCTGCCCGAGGTGTTGGGCGACTGCCCGGCCCTGAGCCAGGTCGGCTTCCGGGGCTGCGGGATCGAAGAGGTCCCGGCCGAGGCCCTGCCGCCGGCCCTGCGTTGGCTGACCCTGACCGACAACCGCATCGAGACCCTGCCGTCCGCCCTGGGCGAGCGGCCTCTGCTGCAAAAGCTGATGCTGGCCGGCAACCGGCTGGACGCCCTGCCCGACAGCCTGGCCGGCGCGAAGAACCTGGAACTGCTGCGTATCGCCGCCAACCGCTTGCCGGCCCTGCCCGGCTGGCTGGCCGACCTGCCGGCGCTGGCCTGGCTGGCCTGGGCCGGCAATCCGTTCGACACCGCCATCCCTGAGGCGGCCGTTCCGCCGGTCGCCTGGCGCGATTTGGCCATCGGCAAGGCCCTGGGACGCGGCGCCTCGGGCGACGTGTCCGAAGTCTCGTGGAACGGCCGCCCCGCGGCCCTGAAGCTGTTCCGCGGGACCATGACCAGCGATGGTTTGCCCGAACGCGAGATGGCCGCTTGCCTGGCCGCCGGCGAGCACCCGAACCTGACCGGCGCCCTGGGCCGCGTGGTCGAGCATCCGGACGGCGCCGAGGGCCTGCTGATGCCGCTGCTGCCCGACGGCTGGCGCGTGCTGGCCGGCCCGCCGAGCCTGGAAAGCTGCAGCCGCGACGTCTACGCCGCCGATTTCCGCCTGCCGCTCGACGTCGCCCGGCGCCTGGTCCGCGACGTCGCCGCCGGGGCCGCGCGGCTGCACGCGCGGGGCCTGGGCCACGGCGACCTCTACGCCCACAACGTGCTGTGGGACGGGGAAACCGGCGCGGCCGTGCTCAGCGACTTCGGCGCGGCCGCCTTCCTGCCGCCGGGCGAGGAGCGGCGCTGGGCGTTGCTGGACGTGCGCGCCTTCGGCCTGCTGCTGGGCGAGGTGCTGGACGGGGTCGAGGGCGAGGTCCCGGCCGCCCTGCGCGCCCTGGAGGCGGCCTGCGTGCAGCCGGACGGCGGCGCGCGGCCGTCGATGGACGAGGCGCTCGCCGCCCTTTCCTGAAGAGGCGGATCAAGCTCTAGTAGCGGCCATGTCGAGCCTCGTCGCAAAGCTGAAGCCGTTCTTCTCGCTCAAGGGCCGGGCCGCCCGGCTGGAATACTGGCGGGTGCAGGTCGTCCAGATCGCCCTGGCCGCCGTGGTCATGAGCCTGGTGGTGCTGGCCACCCGGATCGGCGGCTGGCTGGGCGCGGTTCCCTGCCTGCTGTTCCTGCCGATCCTGGCCGCCGGGGTCTGCGTGGCCGTGCGCCGCCTGCACGACCGGGGCAAGGCGGCGTGGTGGATCCTGATCTTCGCCGTCGGCCCCTACGCCCTCACTGCCCTCGCCGCCGGCCTCTACGAAGGCGGCGGCCCCAACGGCTCTGAACTGGCCGCGCCGCTGCTCGGCCTTGGCGCCTTCGCCCTCTCGGTCTGGGCCTGGGTGGAGCTGGGCTTCCTGCGCGGGACCAAGGGCGAGAACCGGTATGGGGCGGAGCGGCGGTAGGGAGCGCTCATACATGACCCCTCTCTCTGAGAGAGAGGGAGGGGCCCGCGCCGAAGGCGTGGGAGGGTGAGAGGTTTCACCGCTCGCAGGAAAATCTCGATTCCTTCCGTTGCGGTTTCTCGAAGGCCGAACTGAAGCTGTCGTCATGGACGCCACAGCCAACGCCCGTCGCCTTCGCCGGGATCAAACCTTGGCCGAGAAGGCTGTATGGGCGCTTGTTCGCAACCGTCGTCTGGGCGGGTTCAGGTTCCTGCGGCAAGTTTCGATAGACCGCTACTTCGCCGACTTCGTCTGTGAGTCGGGCAAGTTGATCGTCGAACTCGACGGCGCTGCCCACGAGGGACGCGAGGACTACGACGAACGCCGTACTCAGGTGCTGGAGCTGTTTGGGTATGTCGTCCTGAGGTTTCCCAATGAGCGCGTCCTGTCGGACCCTGGTGGGATGGTCGAAGACATCTTGGCCGTGCTCCGTTCGGATAGGGTGTAACCTCTCACCCTCCCACCGCTTCGCGGCGGGCCCCTCCCTCTCTCTAAGAGAGAGGGGTCATTAAAGCCCCTACCGCTTGCGCCCGCTCTCGACCTCGTAGGGCGTCCCGTCGCGGTGGCGGTAGGTTTCTTCGCCGGGGCGGATGATCATGTCGAGGTCGGGATAGTCGCAGCCGTCTTCGTCGGGGCGTCGCGAGCCCATTTCCAGGAGCACGGCGACGCGGTCGGAGCGGTTCTGGATCTGGTGGCCGTCGGCCACGCCGGCCTTGAAGCCCGCGCAGTCGCCGGCCCGCAGGATGGTTTCGCCCGCCTCTTCGACCAGCACCACCTCGCCCTCGACCACCCAGACGAACTCGTCCTCGGCCGTGTGCCAGTGGCGCTGGCTGGACCAGACGCCCGGCTCGAGCCTCATGAGATTGACGCCGAACTGGGTGAGGCCGACGGCGTCGCCCAGCTTCCAGCGCTGGCGAGCCTTGCAGGGCGCGTCGAACGGCGGCGGATAGGCCGTGCCGTGGCGGGTGGGAGCCTTGTCGATGTCGATCTTGGGCATGGTCGGCCTTGGCAAGTTCGTGCGCGGTTTGCGTCGCGCCGAAGGGAAGCTTAAAGCCTGCACCATGACCAGTCCCGCGCCCGTTTCCGTCAGCATCGACGCCGTCGAGCTGGCCCAAGCCCTGATCCGCCGCCCGTCCGTCACCCCCGCCGACGAGGGCGCGATGGACGTGCTGCAGCGCCAGCTGGAAGGACTGGGCTTCAATTGCCGGCGCATGAAGTTCGGCGAGATCGAGAACCTCTACGCCAAGCGCGGCACGGCGCGGCCCAACCTCTGCTTCGCCGGCCACACCGACGTGGTGCCGGTGGGCGACGACGCGGCCTGGACGGCCGGGCCGTTCGAGGCCGAGATCAAGGACGGGGTGCTGTACGGCCGCGGCGCGGTCGACATGAAGTCGGCCATCGCCGCCTTCGTCGCGGCCGTGGGCAATACGGAGGAGGTTCCCGGCTCGATCAGCTTCCTGATCACCGGCGACGAAGAGGGCGTGGCCGAGGACGGCACGGTCAAGGTGGTCGAGGCCCTGGCCGCCGAGGGCGAGATCATCGACCACTGCATCGTCGGCGAGCCGACCAGCGCCAGCCTGCTGGGCGACATGGTCAAGATCGGCCGGCGCGGCAGCATCAACGCCTGGATCGCGGTGGACGGCCGCCAGGGCCACGTGGCCTATCCGCACCGGGCGGCCAATCCGATCCCGGTGCTGGTCGACATCCTCTCCCGCCTGCAGAGCCGGATGCTGGACGAGGGCTATACCGGCTTCCAGCCGTCGAACCTGGAGATCACCACGGTCGACGTCGGCAACCCGGCGACGAACGTCATTCCGGCCTCGGCGAAGGCCCGGATCAACATCCGCTTCAACCCGACCCACAAGGGCAAGGACCTGGCCGCCTGGATCGAGCACGAGTGCCGCGAGGCGGCCGAGGGCTTCTCCGGCCGGGTCGAGGCGCTGTGCAAGATCAGCGGCGAGGCCTTCCTGACCGAGCCGGGCGCCTTCACCGACGTGATCGTTGGCGCGGTGGGCGACGCCACCGGCCGCGTGCCGGAACTGTCGACCACCGGCGGCACCAGCGACGCCCGCTTCATCCGCGCCATCTGCCCGGTGGTGGAGTTCGGCCTGGTGGGTTCGACCATGCACCAGGTGGACGAGCGCGTGCCGGTCGAGGAAGTCCGCCAGCTGGCGGTGGCCTACACCGCGCTGATCCGGCGGTATTTCGAGGCCTTCGCCTGACCCTTTCCTGTACCCCAAAGGATCGTCATCCCGGAAAGCCCGCAGGGCTTATCCGGGACCCAGGGGGACTGGGCGCAGCGCCTGGGTCTGCTATCGAAGGTGGCCGCCGCATCGTCGCTAGCCCCTGGGTCCCGGCTCTACGCTACGCTTCGGCCGGGATGACGAACTGAGGGGAGGAGGCACGCCCGCCATGAACGAGCTCTCCATCGACGAAGTCCTCGCCGAGGTCGCCGTGCTGGTGAAGCCGCACTTCGGCAAGGGGCGGGTGCCCGACTACATCCCGCAGCTGGCCACCGTGCCGGGGACGAAGTTCGGCATGGCCGTGCGCACGGTGGACGGCGGCGAGCACGTGATCGGCGACGCCGACGAGGGCTTTTCCGTTCAGAGCATCACCAAGGTGCTGAGCCTGGGTCTTGCCTTGAACCGCATCGGCGACGAGGTGTGGACGCGGGTCGGCAAGGAGCCGTCGGGCACGCCGTTCAACCACCTGTCGCAGCTGGAGTCCGAGGGCGGCTTCCCGCGCAATCCGTTCATCAACGCCGGCGCCCTGGCGGTGACCGACATCCTGCTCGACAAGGTGAAGGACCCGGCCGCCCTGGTGCGCGGCTTCGCCGGTTTTCTGGCCGACGGGCCGGTCGAGATCGACGAGGCGGTGGCGGCGTCCGAGCTGGCCAACGCCTGGCAGAACCGGGCGATCGCCAACCTGATGCGCGGCAAGGAGACGATCACCCACGACCCCGAGGCCGTGGTCGCCGCCTATTGCCGCCAGTGCGCCCTGACCATGAGCTGCCGGCAGCTGGCCCGGGCCTTCCTGCCGCTGGCGGCGGGGGGCTTCTCGCCGGTGGTCGAGGAGACGATCTTTCCCGAGCGCCTGACCCGGCGGCTCAATTCCCTGCTGCTGACCTGCGGCATCTACGACAGCGTCGGCAGCTTCGCCTATCGCGTCGGCCTGCCGGCCAAGAGCGGCGTCGGCGGCGGCATCGTGGCGGTCGTGCCGGGCAAGGCGACGGTGGCCGTGTGGTCGCCGGAGCTGGACCGGTTCGGCACCTCGGTGGTGGGGGCGTCGGCGCTGGAGGCCTTCGCGCAGCTGACGAACTGCTCGGTGCTGTAGGGCGGCGCAGACCCCCTCCGGCCCTCCGGGCCACCTCCCTACTCCTCCCCCGTGCAACGGGGGAGGTGGCGCGGTGCGGATACGCGCCGTGACGGAGGGGGCGACCGCTTGCACTGAGCCCAGTCTCGCCCCCTCCACCACTTCGTGGTCCCCCTCCCCCGTTTCACGGGGGAGGAGAAAAGATGCTCCCCCAGAGGGGGAGCTGTCGCGGAGCGACTGAGGGGGTTTTCCAGGCGTTTGACCCAGATCAAGGCGACGCTTCCGCCGCCAGCGCAACGTCAGGGCGACCTTCAACGGAGCCCGCCATGTCGCTCGGTCAGATCGCCTATCTCGGTTTCGTGCTCGCCGGTTTCGGCGTGTTCATCCTGGCGCTCGGTACGGTCTGGATCGCCGAGCGCATGTCGGACCGCAAGCCGGACTGACCTCCCCACCGGAAGCCCCTTCCCTGACTTCCCCGGGGTTTCCGCCCTCGAGGCCGCCCTCACACCGGCCTCTCCCGCAGCCTCCGTCGACTGTCGAGCCGGCGGAGGCCGCGGGTTTCTTCCAAGCCGTCAGTCGCCGTAGCCGACGCCCACCAGATAGAGCCCGTCGGCCGGGGCCACGGGGCCGCATTGCGTGCGGTCCCTGGCCTCCAGGGCGGCCTTGACGTCGCCGGGCTCCCAGCGGCCGGCGCCGACCTCGACCAGGGTGCCGGTCATCGACCGCACCTGGCGGTGCAGGAACGAGCGCGCCTCGAAGTCGAGGTGGATCTCCTCGCCGACCTGACGCACGCGGGCGACGTCCAGCGTCTTCAGCGGCGACTTGGCCTGGCAGTGCATGTCGCGGAAGGTGGTGAAGTCGTGCAGGCCGACCAGGGCTTGCGCAGCCGCGTGCATGGCGTCGGCGTCCAGCGGCTTCTTCATGTGCCAGACCTTGCCCTTATCGAGGGCCGGCGGGGCCCGGCGGTTGAGGATGCGGTAGAGGTAGCGGCGCTCATTGGCCGAAAACCGCGCGTGCCAATCTTCCGGGGCCACCTCGGCGTCGAGGATCGACACCGCCTCGCGCATCAGGTGGGCGTTGAGGGCGTTCATCACCGTCTGGGCCGGCCAGTCGCGCTCGAGGTCGACATGGACGACCTGGCCGGTGGCGTGGACGCCGGTGTCGGTGCGGCCGGCGGCGGCGATGCGTAGCTCCTGGCCGCTGAAGGCCTTCACCGCCGCCTCGATCGCCCCCTGCACGCTGGGCAGGGTCGCCTGGGCCTGGAAGCCGGCATAGGGACGGCCGTCGTACTCGACGAGGAGGCGGTAGCGGGGCATCAGGCCAGGACCGTCCCGGCGGCCAGCGGGAAGCCGCGCAGGAAGACGTCGGCGTCCTGGGCGCCCTTGCCCTCGCGCTGGGCCTTGAGCAGGCGGACGGCGCCCTCACCGCAGGCGATCAGCAGGTCGTCGTCGAGCACGGCGCCGGGCGCGCCTTCAGCGTCGTCCACCGTCGACAGCAGGGCCTTCACGCGGACCAGGCCCTTGTCGGACGGGGCTTCGAACCAGGCGCCGGGGAAGGGCGAGAGGCCGCGGATGTGGCGGTCGACCTCGGCGGCGGGGCGGGTCCAGTCGATGCGGGCCTCGGCCGGCTTGATCTTCCTGGCGTAGGTGACGCCCTCCTCGCTCTGCGGCGTCTCGATCGCCTGGCCGCGCTCGATGGCGCCCAGGGCGACGGGCAGGATGCGGGCGCCGACGGCGGCCAGGCGGTCGTGCAGGCTGGCCACGGTGTCCAGCGCGTCGATGCGTACGCTCTCCGACAGCAGGACGGGGCCTTCGTCGAGGCCCTCGCTCATCCGCATCACCTGGACGCCGGTGACGGGATCGCCGGCCATGATCGCCCGCTGGATCGGGGCCGCGCCGCGCCAGCGGGGCAGCAGGCTGGCGTGCAGGTTGAAGCAGCCCAGCTTCGGCGCCTCCAGCACGGCCTTCACCAGGATCTGGCCGAAGGCGACGACGACGGCGGCGTCGAGGTCGAGCGCCTGGAAGGCCTCGATCTCCTCGGGGGTCTTCATCGAGACCGGGGTGCGCACGGGCAGGCCCAGGCCCTCTGCGAAGGCGTGGACCGGCGAGGGCTTCAGCTCCTGGCCACGGCCGCGCGGGGCGGGCGGCTGGCTGTAGACACAGACGATCTCATGGCCGCTGGCGACCAGTTCGGCCAGGCAGGCGACGGCGAAATCGGGGGTTCCGAGGAAGGCGATGCGCATGGCGGGGGTTTAGCCCCGCAAGGGCTTCGGGGAAAGCGTGCGGCGCCGGGGGCGCCCCTCGGGGACGTACCCGGGGACGTGAGAGTCGGAACCTCGACCGTTCGCGCATCGTTGTTTGCCGGACTCTTTGCAACCACGACCGTTGGAGGAAGACCCATGCGCACCCTCGCCCTGATCGCCGTCTCCGCCCTGGCCCTGTCGGCCGCCGCCTGCTCGGACCAGCACGCCCAGCAGATCAAGGAAGGCGCCGCCGCCGCCGGCCAGGACATCAAGGACGCCGCCAACGAGATCAAGAACGACCCGGACGTCAAGGAAGCCGGCACGGCCCTGAAGGAAAGCACCAAGGAAACCGCCGCCGACCTCAAGGTCGCCGCCGGCGACGCGGTGGACGCCGCCAAGGAAGCCGGCGCCAAGGCCGGCGACAAGGCCCAGGAAGCCGGCAAGGACATCACCCGCGAGAGCAAGGAAGCCGGGACGGCGGCCAAGAAGGAAGTGCACGAGGCGACGAAGTAGGGCCGCCGGCGTGGTGAAGTTATCCACAGGGCTCGCCTCTTTTTTCCTCCCGTCATTCCCGCCCTTGTGGCGGGAAACCCTGGTTCCGTTCGCACGTGAAGCTCAAGCGGCGTGCTGAGCACGCCGCCACGACTGCCCTTGCGGCTGACAGAGGGGTTCCCGCCACAAGGGCGGGAATGACGGGAGAATTGGGGGGCGGGAGAGGTTTATCCCCGTGGTTGGCCGCATCGACCCCAACGAATTCAATACCCTACAAGAAAACGCACGTTTCCTGTCCCCGGCCTCCGGACCGGCCTCATGCTGTTGGTCATGAGCGAACAGACCTCCCGCGCCTGGTGCGCGAAGATCCAGCAGCGGCTGATGGCGGCGATGGATGACCTGTGGACGGCGATGGAGGACGGTTTCGACCGTGAGGCCATGCGCAAGGCGTCGGAAAAGGTGCGGCTGCTGGGCCAGATGGCCGCGACGGTGAGGAAGATCGTCGTGGCCCTGCCGCCCGAACGCGCGGCGCGGCCGGCGGGCGGCTGGCTGTTGGCGCTGGAGCCGGAGACAGCCCCGCCGAGGCCGGAGCGCAAGATCGATGCGCTGAAGGGCGGGGCGCGAGGGCGGCTATGACCAGACCTTCTCCCATAGGGAGAAGGAGGGGCCCGCGCCGCAGGCGTGGGAGGATGAGGGGTTAGGGACTGTGGACGGCGTGCCGGCACGCCGGCTGGCGGCGTACCCCCTCACCCTCCCAGGCTATCGCCTGGGCCCCTCCCTCTCCCTATGGGAGAGGGCCTTCGAGAAGGATACCGGCGTTCTCCGCCGCCCTTGCAAGCGGCGCCGGCGGAACCATATGACGGTCACGGGCGCTGGATTTTCAGACCCGCAACGGACCCGAAACACCATGGCCGCCAAGGCCCTCATTGCTCTCGCCATCGTCGCGGCCATCGCCGTCGGCCTGCTGCTGCCCACCCCGGGCCGCCAGCACAAGGCGCAGGCCAGCCAGTCGCAGATCGAGACGATCGACATCAAGGGCAGCTGATCGGCAGCCTGGGCGACGCCCCTCCCCTTTCTCGTCATCCCGGCCGTAGCGCGCAGCGCGGAGAGCCGGGACCCAGGGGCCGGCGCAAGGCGTCGGCGACCGACAGGGCGGCCAGCCTGACCACGGAGCCCGGTCCCCTGGGTCCCGGGTCTGCGGACCGCTATGCGGTCCTTCGCCCGGGATGACGGCGGAAGGGGAACGCGCTCACGGCCGCCCCTGCTTCTCCAGTTCCTCCACCCGTCCCGCGCAGCCCTTCAGGGTCGCGCCGTCGATCCAGACCTCGGCGGCGTGGCTGAAGGCGCGGTCGGACATGCCGTCGGAGCAGGGCTGGGGCGTCAGGCGGAAGACCAGGCGGTGGCTGGCGGCGCCGGGCTCGGCGGCCGGCTGCTCGGCGTCCCAGACGCCCTGCTCGCCGTCGATGCGCACGCCGGGATTGGGCAGGGTGACCGCGCCGCCTTCCATGCGGTCGAGCAGGAGCCCGCCCTCGCGGATGCGGCCGCTCCAGAACGGCTCGGCGCCCACCAGATCGAAATCGCCGCCATAGTCGGGACCCACGCTCGTCGGGGCGTCGGCCGGCGCGGCGCTGGCGCCCTCGGACTGGCCCATCGGTCCGTCGCCGCACCCCGCCAGAGTCAGGCCCAGAGCCAGGCAAAGAGGGGCGATGACGGTGAAACGCATCATGCGGGCGCTATCCTCGAAGCGGCGGCTCAAGCTAATCTCGCCAGTACGATGAATCACAACGCCGCCCCCGTCTTCTACGAATTCTTCGCTGGCGGCGGCATGGCCCGCATCGGCCTCGGCGAAGGCTGGACCTGCGCCTTCGCCAACGATTTTGACCCGGTGAAGGCCCAGACCTACCGCGCCAACTTCGCCGACGCCGAAGAGCACTTCCACACCGGCGACGTCTTCAAGCTGGAGGCGGCCGACCTGCCCGGGCGGGCGGATCTGGCCTGGGCCTCGAGCCCCTGCCAGGACTTCAGCCTGGCCGGCGCGCGGGCGGGCCTGCACGGCGGGCGCTCGTCGGCCTTCTTCGGCTTCTGGCGACTGATCGAGGCGCTGGAGGACGAGGGCCGCGCCCCGACCACCATCGTCATCGAGAACGTGGTCGGCCTTCTGACCTCGCACCGCGGCGAGGACTTCACGGCCCTGTGCCAGGCCCTGGCCGACCAGGGCTATCACTTCGGGGCGCTGGAGATCGACGCGGCCAGCTTCACACCGCAGTCGCGGCCCCGCGTGTTCGTGGTGGCGACTAGGGCCTCGACGGAGGGCCTGACCGGCCAGGGGCCGTTCCATAGCCGCGCCGTGCGCGAGGCCGCCGCCCGCTTGCCGCAGGCCCTGAAGGACCGCTGGCTGTGGTGGGCCCTGCCCGCCCCGCCGGCCCGCAACACCGACCTTTCCACCGTGCTGGAGCCCGACGACGCCGTCGAATGGCGCGGCGAGGAGGCCACCGCCGCCCTGCTGGACCTGATGGCCCCGGCCCACCGCGCCTCGGTCGACGCCCGGATCGCCAGCGGGGAACGGGCCGTCGGCGGCGTGTTCCGGCGGATGCGCGGCGGCGAACAGCGGGCGGAAGTGCGGTTCGACGGCCTGGCCGGGTGCCTGCGCACCCCGCGCGGCGGCTCCTCGCGGCAGACCCTGCTGGTGATCGACAAGGGCGTGGTGCGCTCGCGACTGGTCACGCCGCGCGAGGGGGCCAGGCTGATGGGCCTGCCCGACAGCTACGCCCTGCCGAAAAGCGCCACGGCCGGCCTGCACGTGATCGGCGACGGCGTGGCGGCCCCGGCCGTGCGCTGGCTGGCCGAACACCTGCTGACTCCGCTCGCGACCAGGAAATCTGCGGCCCTGGCGGCCGAATAGGTCGCTGACAGCCCAAATCCCACGGCCTAAGGTGGAGATCACCAAGGGCCTTATTTCTCAACGCTCCGAGAGACCATCATGGACGACGCTTCCAGCCTGTACGACGCCGCTCGCTTCAAGCGCGCCGGCCGGGGCAAGATCTACGACTCCATCCTCGACACCGTCGGCGACACCCCGATCATCCGCCTGCCGCGCCTGACGGCCGAGCTGAAGCCCAAGGGCGAGGTCGTGGCCAAGCTCGAGTTCTTCAACCCGCTGGCCTCGGTCAAGGACCGCATCGGCGTGGCCATGGTCGAGTATCTGGAAGCCAAGGGCGTGCTGAAGCCGGGCGGCTCGATCGTCGAGCCGACCAGCGGCAACACCGGCATCGCGCTTGCCTTCGTGGCCGCGGCCAAGGGCTACAAGCTGACCCTGGTGATGCCCGAGAGCATGTCGATCGAGCGCCGCAAGATGCTGCTGCTGCTCGGCGCCAAGCTGGAGCTGACCCCGGCCGAGAAGGGCATGCGCGGCGCCGTCGCCCGCGCCCAGGAGATCGTCGAGGCCACCCCCGGCGCGGTGATGCCGCAGCAGTTCGAGAACACCGCCAACCCGCTGATCCACCGGGTTTCGACCGCCGAGGAGATCTGGAACGACACGGCCGGCGCCGTGGACGCCGTGGTCTCGGGCGTCGGCACCGGCGGCACGATCAGCGGCGTCGGCCAGGTGCTGAAGGCCCGCAAGCCGGGCCTGAAGATGGTGGCCGTCGAGCCGGAAGCCTCGGCCGTGCTGTCGGGCGGCCAGCCCGGCCCGCACAAGATCCAGGGCATCGGCGCCGGCTTCGTGCCGGGCATCCTGGATCGCGGCGTGATCGACGACATCGTCCAGGTCAGCAACGACGACGCCTTCGCCATGGCCCGCAAGGCCGCCTCGACCGAAGGCCTGACCGTCGGCATCAGCTCGGGCGCGGCCCTGACCGCCGCCTTCGACCTGGCCCTGCGCGACGAATACGCCGGCAAGCTGATCGTGGCGATCATCCCCAGCTTCGCCGAACGCTACCTGTCGACGGCCCTGTTCGAGGGGCTGTAAGGCCCCTCATGCTCGTCATCCCGGAAAGCCCGCAGGGCTTATCCGGGACCCAGGGGCCGGCGCATTGCGGCTGCCCCTGGGTCCCGGCTCTCCGCTTCGCTGCGGCCGGGATGACGACTGATTTTGGCGCGACGGAGGGCATGCAGCCCCTCCCCCGCGTTCCCTTGCGATGACCACCGACGTCTTCGATCCGGCCAAGCGCTCGGCCGTCATGGCCCGGGTGAAGAGCAAGGGCACCACGCCCGAGCTCGCCCTGCGCCGGCTGCTCACCGCTCTGGGCGCCCGCTACCGCCTGCATCGCAAGGACCTGCCCGGCTCGCCCGACGTGGTGATGCCGGGGCGCAAGCTCGTTTTCTTCGTCCATGGCTGCTTCTGGCACGGACACGACTGCGCGCGGGGCTCGCGCGTGCCCAAGGCCAATCGCGACTACTGGCTGGCCAAGGTGGCCCGCAACAAGGCTCGCGACGCCAGGAACGAGGCGGCGCTGGTCGAGGCCGGCTGGCGGGTCGAGACGATCTGGGAATGCCAGATGAAGAACGAGGCCGCGCTGGTGGGACGGCTCAAGGAAAACCTCTCCCAGACCCAGGCTCACCTCTCCCATGGGGAGAGGGAGGGGCCCGCGCCGTCAGGCGTGGGAGGGTGAGGGGGTACGCCGTTTGCGGTCCCATCTCCCTGCCCTGTCCGGATAGTTTGTAACCCCTCACCCTCCCATGCTCCGCATGGGCCCCTCCCTCTCCCTATGGGAGAGGGGTCTAAGCCGCCACGGTCCGCGCGGGGATGACCGGCAGCACCTCGACGAGGGCGGCGTGCAGCTGGGCCGGGTCGATGGGCTTGGCGACGTGGGCGTTCATGCCGGCGGCGCGGCAGGCCTCCCAGTCCTTGGGGGTGGAGGAGGCGGTGACCGCGATCACCGGCACGCCGCGATTGAGACCCGGCTCGGCGCGCAGCACGCGGGTGGTCTCGCGACCGCCCAGGCCCGGCATGTAGACGTCCATCAGCACCGCGTCGAACACGGCCGACGCCAGGATCTCCAGCGCCTGCTCGCCGGACTCGGCCAGGACGGGCGTGACGCCGAAGGTCTGCAGCACCAGCTCGACCGCGCGGCGGTTGACCACGTGGTCGTCGACCACCAGCACCCGCGCCCCGGCGATCGAGGCGACGTCGTCGGCGGCGGCCGGGGCCTGGGCCTCGTCGAGCCGCAGGGTGAAGCGCATGGTCGCCCCATGGCCCAGCCCGTCGCTGGCGGCCGACAGGTCGCCGCCCATCAGCCGCGCCAGCTCGCGGCTGATCACCAGGCCCAGGCCCGAGCCGCCGTGCAGCCGCATGACCTCGGCGTTCAACTGGTCGAACGGTGTGAACATGCGCGGCATGACCTCGGGCTCGATGCCCCGGCCCGTGTCGGTGACGGCGATCTCCAGGGTCCAGCCCTCGCCCTGGCGATGGGCGGCCAGGGCCACGGTGACGCCGCCCTGCTCGGTGAACTTGATGGCGTTGGACAGCAGGTTGTTGAGCACCTGGCGCAGGCGCAGGCTGTCGCCAGACACCCAGCGCGGCAGGCCCACGGCGCCCTCGACCCGCAGCTTCAGCCCCTTCTTCTGGGCTTCGGGACGCCACAGGCGCAGGGTGTCGGCCAGGGCCTGGCGCAGGTTGTAGGGCGCGCGCTCCACCGCCATACGGCCGGCTTCCAGGCGCGAAAAGTCCAGCAGGTCGTTGAGCAGGGTGCGCATCATCGCACCGGCGTCGGAAATCAGCTGGGCGTGGACCTTGGAGGAGGCTTCCGGCACCTCGCTGTGCAGGCGCGCGGCGCCGGCCAGTATGGCGCTGATCGGGGTGCGCAGCTCGTGGCTGATCATGGCCACGAAGGCGCTCTTGGCGGCGACGGCTTCTTCGGCCTCGTGGCGGCGGCGCTCGGCCTCGGCCTTGGCGGCCTCCTCGGCCTTGAGGGCGGCCTCCAGCGTGCGGGCGGCCACGGCGACCGAGAAGATCAGCAGCAGCACCCCGAACCACAGGGCGTTGGCCAGGGGCGCGTCGGGATTGGCCGCCCGGCCGATGAACGGCACGATCAGCAGGTAGACGATGTGCGGCGCGGCGGCCGCCAGGGTGGCCGACCTCAGGCTGACATTGACGACGATGACGTTGAGCAGGGCGCCGGCCAGCAGCATGCCGCCCAGGGTGGGGGCGAAGCGCTGGTTCGAGGCGAACAGCGGCAGGGCCAGGGCCCCGAAGATGATCGAGGTGACCGCCGGCATGATCGCCAGGGCCCAGCGCCGCCAGCCGGCCAGGGCGCGCTCGGGCGCTTCCTTCAGCGCCTGGAACAGCCACAGTTCGAACAGCTGGGCGATCGCGTAGGCGGCCGCCCACAGCCACACCCAGCGCAGGCCGATATAGACGTGCAGTATGGCGGCCATCGAGATGGTGGCGGTCAGGCGCAGATAGATGTTGCCCCGCCGCGCCGCGGCGGCGCGGACGATCGCCGCCTGCCTGTCTTTGACGCCTAGGGCCTTGTCGCCTACGGCCGTGGAGCTCATCGCGCGGCCCCCGCTGGCCCTGGTGATCGCCATTTTTCGCCCAAACCCTGGGCGCCCAAACCCTGGGCGAAAGACCTCCAAGAGGCCGTGAAAGAACACTATTCTTTCAATGGCACAGCCAAAGCGCGCTTGCGAGGGCGCGGCGCGACCGGCGGCCGATTTGTCGCACCTGGCGTTGGAAAAGGGGTCAGGCCGGGCGGTCCAGCAGCCGGTCCAGCACCTCTTGCGCCAGGCCCTCGACCTCGATGCGCTTGAGGCGGGCGGTCGCGCCCGAGGCCACCCGCACGGCCGAGCGCGGCGCGGACAGCCGCTTGGCCAGCAGGGCGACGAGGGCGGCGTTGGCCTCGCCCTCGACCGGCGGGGCGCTGACCCGGACTTTCAGATAGGGACGGCCGTCGGCGTCGGCCGCCCAGCCGTCGATCGCGTCGCGCCCGCCGCGCGGCGTCAGGCGCACGGCGAGAACCGCGACTGGGACGGCGACGGGGACGGCCACGGGGGCCTTCTGGCTCAGCCGAGCAGGCTCAGCAGCATGTTGCGCAGCGGATAGAGCAGGAACGACTGCACGCCGACGATGATCAGGAACAGGATGATCGGGGTGATGTCGACGCCGCCCAGCGGGGGGATCACCCGGCGCAGCGGCGCCAGCAGCGGCGCGGTCACCGCGTCGAGGAAGCGGCTGATCGAATAGACCGCGCGGTTGCGCAGGTTGATGACGTCGAAAGCCACCAGCCAGCTGATGATCGCGCTGATGATCACCGCCCACTTGAGCAGGTTCAGCAGCGAGCCGAGGATGAAGAAGACGAACAGGATCAGGTTGGCCATGGGCGTTCCGCGAAAGGTCGCCCGCTTCTTGCCCGCCCCCGTCCCCGCTGGCAAGGCCGCGCTGTTTCCGGCTCCCCCCAGAGCTTCCGCGCGAACCCGCGCAACTGCCGCTTGACGGACGCCGCCGGCCACCGTATCTCCGCGCTTCCTTGGGGCCGTAGCTCAGATGGTAGAGCGCCTCGTTCGCAATGAGGAGGTCAGGGGTTCGATTCCCCTCGGCTCCACCAAGGACCTTCCCCCTCTTGTCCGCAAGGCGTTCGCGCTTTCGCCGCCAGCGACATCCCTCGATCTGTCCTGAGAAGATTTTTCCGCCTTCGCGTGGGTCAGGGCGCCGTCTGTTGACGCCTTGAAGCCCATGGCGCTGGCCGACCCGATGGGCGGCGCTGCGCGGGCGCGCCGGGCCTTTCCCCGCCGCCAGACAGACCATCTCCATGGCCTGGATCCTGGCGCGGGCGCATGCCCGAAGCCTTGGCGCCGCCCGCAAGCGCGACCAATCCCCGATCGATGGGCGAAATCCCGAACACCCGCACAGCATGAGCAACCTAAACGGCGCCTGCCGCCGTGGCGGAACGCCGTCAACCTCTGCCGCCTTTGCCAGCACAGCCACATCAAGACACGCCAGGCGGGATTACCGCTTCAGTTGCGATTGGCCAAACCGCTCCCGCGCCCTATAAAGCCACCGCAAAGGTTGTTCAGCCGGGGGGCTCGAATGCTTTATAATGTCCAGGCCATGCGACTGATTTCGTCGCTTCTGATCGTCCTCGTACATTCCGAGGTCGTCACGGCGTCAGCCGGACTGTCCGACAGCGCGGAGTCCTTCCTGCGGTTCGGAACGGACCTGTTCCTGGTCTGCAGCGCCTTCCTGACCGCGTTCGTCATGTCGCGGTCGACGAAGACCCCCGAGCAATTCATCGTCGATCGCACGGCGCGGGTCGTGCCGCTCTACTGGCTGATGACGGCCGCCGTCGCCGCGCTCGCGCTGGTGAAGCCCGATCTGTTCAAATCGACCGTGGCCAACGCCGAGACCATCCTGAAATCGCTCTTCTTCGTGCCCTACCTGAAGGGCAGCGGAAAGATTCAGCCGATCGTCTTCGTGGCGTGGACGCTCAACTACATCATGCTGTTCGCCGCCATCTACTTCGCCGCCATGAAGCTGGCCGGACGCGACCGCGCGCCGCTCGCCGCCGCCGGGATGCTGCTGGCCCTGGTCGCGGGCGGCCTGGTCACGCCCGACGGATGGGCGCCCTGGGACTTCTACACCTCCCCCATCCTCCTGGATCTCGTCTGGGGCCTGGCGGCGTTTCTGATCCTGAAAAAGGTCGATCGCGTGGGAACCGCCGCCCTGGCCGCCCTGGCCGTGATCGCCGCCGCCTTGCTGATCGCCCGCCCGCTGTTCTGGGATTTCGAGATCCTGTGGCGCTCGATCGGCAACGGCGCGCCGTGCGCCGCACTGCTGCTGGCGGCGATCTGGCTCGAAAGGTCAGGGACGCGCCTGTTCTCGCCCAAGCTCAACATCTTCGCCGAAGCGACGTTCGCCGTGTACCTGACCCACTATTTTGTCTCCCAGGTCGCGAACAAGCTGTTCGCGCGCGCCGGCGATGTCCACGTCCTGGTGGGCTGGCTGGGCGTCGGCGCGGTTCTGGGCGTGTCGATGGCCGTCGGGCTGGTGATGTATCTCTATGTCGAGCGACCGCTGACGGCGCGCGTGAACACCTGGCTGGCGAGCTACCGACACCGGCTGGCTCCGGCGACGGCCTAGGGCGCGGACCCCGTGAAAGGCCGCCGCCACCAACCGCGGCAAAGAGTCGCCCTATAGGCGACTCAAGCTTGACGATCGCACCATCGCTCTCTTTATACGGTACTGGACAACAAAATCCCGGGGGGGATTATGTGGATTATCGCGCCAGCCGCCTTGGCGACTGCAACTTCCGTCATCGCCTCGAACCTGCCGGGGCTGCCGGCCTGGCTCGCATTTGTCTGCGCGCTCGGCCTGGCCACGCTCAAGGCGTTGAAGTGGGCCTTTTCCCAGCCGCCTCCCGGCTGTGAGCACCTGACCCAAGGCGAGTGCGACGACTGCTGGCATGCGCGGCAGTGGTAGGCGGCGGCAGGGCGACGCCACGACCCGGCTCGGCCGAGGGGGTCAGGCCGTCGCATGCACTCTCCCCGCCAACCCATGAAGCACCCTTGAAGGCACGATGGCGACGCCTCCTCGCGCCTCGCGGCTGTGCTCGCGCGAGCGCTCCACCTTGGGCGCCGCGACCTTGCGTCGCGGCTTAAACGGCTGGGAATAAAGGGTTTCTGAGCCTTGGGCCGCGATGCTGGCCGCCACTTCATCAAGCGGCGGCAGAATGCGGACCCTGATTATCGGAACGGCCCTGACGGCCGGCCTGGCCTGTTTTGGCCAGGCGCAGGCGCGGGCGGCGGAAGCCTCCGGGGCGCTGGATCTCTCCTTCGGCTACAAGGCCGACCTGGCGGCGACGGTCGACGGCGGCGCGGCCCGGCGCGGGCGGGTGCTCGACAACCTGACGATCGGGGCCGACCTGGACCTGGAGAAGGCGGTCGGCTGGACGGGCGCGCGGGCCCACGCCCTGGTGCTGAACAACACCGGCGGCGCGCCGGGCGACGACTCCGGCTCGATCCAGGGCGTCGACAACATCGAGGTCTCGCGCCACCGGCTGCGGCTGTACGAGGCCTGGGTCGAGCAGGACCTGGCCGGCGGCAAGGGCTCGGTGCGGGCCGGCCTCTATGACCTCAACAGCGAATTCTACGCCAACGACAGCGCCGGCCTGCTGATCGCGCCGGCCTTCGGCATCGGCTCGGAGCTGGCGGCGACGGGGCCGAACGGGCCGTCGATCTTTCCCTCCACGAGTCTCGCGGTGCGCCTGGCCTGGACGCCGTCGGAGCATGTCTATGCGCAGGCGGCGGTGCTCAACGCCCATGCGGGCGTGCTGGGCGATCCGGGCGGAATCGACTTCCACATGGACGACGGCGCCCTGCTGATCGCCGAGGGCGGCTGGACGGGCGCCGGAAAGGTGGCCTTCGGGGCCTGGCGCTACACCCGCAAGCAGGACGACATCCGCGAGCTGGGGCCGACGGGCGATCCGGCCAAGCGCAAGGCCCAGGGGGCCTATGTGCTGCTGGAGCGGGCCTTGACCGGGGCCGACGGCGAGGACGCCGTGCGCCGCACGACGGCCTTCGCGCGCCTGGGCGTCTCGGACGGCGACACCACCCCGTTCCAGGGCGGCTGGCAGGCCGGGATCAAGGTCGACCGGGTGTTTGCCAGCCGGCCGGACAGCGCCTTCTCGATCGGCGTCAATCAGGCCTATCTGACCCAGAAGCACCGGGCCAACGCCGCCGACGAGGGCCAGGACCTGGGCGATACGGAGTCGGCGATCGAGGTCACCTATGCCGACACCGTCGGCCCGCTGACCCTGCAGCCGGACCTGCAGTACGTGATCCGTCCCGGCGGCGACCGGGCGGTGAAGAACGCCGTGGTGGCGATCCTGCGGATGGGGGTGGAGTTCTAGGAGTTGCCCCCTCTTCCATAGGGAGAGGGAGGGGCCCGCCGCGAAGCGGTGGGAGGGTGAGGGGTAACAAACCTTCCGAACAAGGCGCGAGCCTACCCAACCCCGCCTCCCTAGGCCTCGTGCCTAGGGTCCAGGGTTCAGCCGCTCAGATCTCGGAGGCCGCGCGGCCACGCTGGCGGCGCCCCGTCCGAAGAGGGCGAGCCCGGCTCGGCCATGGGTCCTCGCCACAAGGGCGAGGAAGGCGAGAAATGGATGAGCCGTCGAGAATACCGTCCTTTTTGGCAATCCGGCCGCTGCGATCGAGGCCTTTCCGACCGACGGTGTACCCTCTCACCCTCCCACGCCTTCGGCGCGGGCCCCTCCCTCTCTCCATGAGAGAGGGGTTCAAGGGTCGCCCTGACCTGCTAAGGCTGGCGGCATGGCCAAGCTCGACGATGCATATGATCCGTTGACCCCCGTGCCGGCCGAGCGCCGGGTGTTCGGGACGCGGGACGCCTTTTCGCTGTGGTTCAGCCTGGGGATCGGCCTGCTGGTGCTGCAGGCCGGCGCGTTCCTGGTGCCTGGGCTCAGCCTGCCGATGGCGCTGGCGGCGATCGTCGTCGGCTCGGTGCTGGGCGCGCTGCTGCTGGCGGCGGCCGGGGTGGTCGGGGCCGACACCGGGCTGTCGTCGATGGGCGCGCTGCGGCTGACCCTGGGCCGGCGCGGGGCGGCGGTTCCGGCGGTGCTGAACGCCGTGCAGCTGGCCGGCTGGGGCGCGTTCGAGATCATCGCCATGCGCGACGCCGCCGACGCCCTGGCCAAGCAGAACTTCGGCGTCTCCAATCCGCTCGCCTGGACCCTGCTGTTCGGGGTGCTGGCCACGGCCCTGGCGGTGCTGGGGCCGGTGTCGTTCGTGCGGCGGTTCCTGCGGGCCTGGGGCCTGTGGCTGCTGCTGGGCGGGGCCGGCTGGCTGACCTGGCGGCTGCTGGCCCAGCACGACCTGGCCGCCCTGATGGCCAGGGCCGGGACGGGCGAGACCAGCTTCGGCGCCGGGGTCGACCTGGTGGCGGCCATGCCGCTGTCGTGGCTGCCGCTGATCGCCGACTACACCCGCTTTGGCCGCACCCCGGGCGGCATGTTCCGGGGCAGCGTCGCCGGCTATGTGCTGGCCAACATCTGGTTCATGGGGCTGGGCGCGGCCTACGCCCTGGCGGCGGGCAGCGAGGGGCTGCTGCTGAGCGCCCTGGCCGCTGCCGGCGGCGGGATCGCCCTGCTGCTGATCATCATCGACGAGACCGACAACGCCTTCGCCGACCTGCACTCGGCCGCGGTCTCGACCGCCACCCTGGTTCCGGTGCGGCCGGCGCGGCTGGCGCTGGCCTTCGGCGCGGTCTGCACCCTGGCGGCCCTGCTGGCGCCGATGGGCCAATACGAGGGCTTCCTGCTGCTGATCGGCTCGGTGTTCGCGCCGCTGTTCGGGGTGCTGCTGGCCGACCACTTCATCGTGCGTCGCCGCAAGACCGAAGGGGCGGCGAGCGGGGCGGTGAGCATTTCGGGCCTTGCGGCCTGGGCGATCGGCATCGCGGCCTATCAGGCGGTGAGCCGTCTGGCGCCGGAGGTCGGGGCGACCCTGCCGGCCGTGGTGGCGGCAGGCGTGGCCTATGTGGGGCTGCGGCGGGTGGTGAAGGGCTGACTCCTCGCACCTCTTTTCCCGTCATTCCCGCCCTTGTGGCGGGAAGCCCTGGTTCCGCCGACGCGTGAGACGCAAGCGACGTGCTGAGCACGTCGCCCCATCCGCCCTTGCGGCTGAAAGAGGGTTTCCCGCCACAAGGGCGGGAATGACGGGCGTTTTAAGAGAGCTACTTTTTCTTCTTCGCCGTGTTCAGCTCCACCGCCGCGCGGATCAGGGCCTTGAAGGCGGCGGCGTCGATGCTCTCGCCCTCGCGGATGTCGATGGCGCGGCGGGTGTTGCCGTCGAGACTGGAGTTGAACAGGCCGGCGGGGTCGGGCAGCGAGGCCCCCTTGGCGAAGGTCAGCTTGATGTAGGCCTTGTAGGTCTCGCCGGTGCAGAGGATGCCGGCGTGCGACCAGACGGGCGTGCCGCGCCACTTCACCTCTTCTAGCACTTGCGGATCGGCCTCGTGGATCAGGGCGCGCATGCGGGCCAGGGCCTCGCCGCGCCAGTCGGCGAGGCCGGCGATGCGGTCGTCGATATATTTGGCGGCGTCCTCGACGGTGTCGGTCATGGCGTTTCCTCGTTCGTTTCTCAGAGCCGCTCGCCGGGCAGGGCGGCGGCTTGCTTGATCCAGGCGGTGAGCAGGGCCTCGTCGAGGGGCTCGTCCTCGTGGATGTGGAAATAGCGGGTGTCGCCACTCTTGGACGGTTCGGGCGGGACGGGGTCGAGCGCCTGGCCCCGGAAGAAGGCGACCTTCACGTAGCGGGCGAAGACGTGGAAGCTGAGGAACCAGCTCTTCTCCTCATCCGGCGCGCCGTAGAACGGCGAGTTCCACTTCACGGCCTTGCGCACGCCGGGGACGGCGGCGGTGATCAGGGCGTCCAGGCGCGCGCCGACGGCGCTCTTCCAGCCGGGCATGGCGGCGACATAGGCCTGGATCGGGGCCTCGCCGTCGCCCTTGGCGATCTGGGGATTGCCGCCGGAGAGCAGCTTGGGGGTTTGCGCCATCATGTTCTCCCTGCCCCATTCTTCGTCGTCCCGGGCGAAGGCGCAAAGCGCCGCAGACCCGGGACGACGAGCTAGGAACGCACGAACAGCACCCTTCCCTCAATCCTTCCCCAGCACCGCTTCCAGCTTCTCCAGGAAGCCTTTCCAGCCGGCGTGGGCGCCGCCGTAGGCCTGTTTCTGGTCGGGGCGGAAGCCGGACTGCTCCATGCGCAGGTGCGTGCCCGCCGCGGTGGGGGTGAGGGTGAAGGTGACCACGCTGGTCAGGGCGTAGGCCGGGTCGGGGTGGGCGTGGTTCCAGGTGTAGGAGAGGCTGCTCGGGGGATCGACCTCCAGCACCTCGCAGTCCAGCACCCCGCCCCACTCGCCGCGCAGGCTGAAGCGGTGACCGACCACGGGGGCGAAGTCGGACTTCATCAGCCACTCCTCGATCAGGTGCGGCTGGGTCAGGGCGCGCCACAGCTTGTCGGCCGGGAACGGCAGGTCGCGCTCGACGACGACGGAGCGCAGGTCGGCGGTCTGGTCGATCATTGGTCCATCCTGTTCAAAAGGTCCTCCAGCCGGTCGAAGCGGCTCTCCCAGAAACCGGCCATGCGGCGGGTCCAGTCGACCAGTGGCGACAGGGCCTCGAGCCGGGCGCTGTAGTGGGTCTGGCGGCCGGCGTGGCGGTCGGTGACCAGGCCGGCCTGCTTGAGCACGGCCAGGTGCTTGGACACCGCCGGCTGCGAGACGCCGGCCTCGCGCGTCAGCGCCCCCACCGTCTGCTCGCCCTCGCGGCACAGCCGCTCGAACAGCGCCCGGCGGGTGGGGTCGGCGAGGGTGCGGAAGAGGTCGTCGGGGGCGGGGGTCATGCCTGAGCCTGGGAGCAATCGATAACCGGTTGGCTATGGGTTATTGATAACTACGGAGTTATGGATGAGTCAAGCAGGCATGAAAAACGCCCCCTCCGGCGAGAGGGGGCGCTCTAGATGCTCCCCCTTTGGGGGAGCTGTCGCGAAGCGACTGAGGGGGCTTGCGCGGCATAGGCCGGCGCTACCCCCTCCGGCCCTCTGGGCCACCTCCCCCAGAGGGGGAGGATTTGTCTTGCCGGATCAGGCGCTCGGCCGCGGCCCGGCCAGGCTGGTGTAGAACTCCGGCCGGCGGTCGCGGAAGAAGCCCCAGGCGGCGCGGTGGGTGGTGAGGAAGTCGAGGTCGAAGCTGGCCTGGACCAGGCCCTCGTCGGCGCGGCCGAGTTCGCTGACCAGGTCGCCGCGATGGTCGGCGATGAACGACGAGCCGTAGAAGGTCTGGCCGCCGTTGGGATAGCCGTCCCAGGGCTCGAAGCCGATGCGGTTGGCGCCGACCACGGGGATCACGTTGCTGACCGCGTGGCCCTGCATGGCCCGCCGCCAGGGCAGGGCCGTGTCGAGGCTGGCGTCATGCGGCTCGCTGCCGATGGCGGTGGGGTAGAACAGGGCCTCGGCGCCCATCAGGGCCATGGCGCGGGCGGCCTCGGGGTACCACTGGTCCCAGCAGATGCCGACGCCCAGGCGGCCAAAGCGCGTGTCCCAGACCTTGAAGCCCGTGTCGCCCGGCCGGAAGTAGTACTTCTCCATGTAGCCGGGGCCGTCGGGGATGTGGCTCTTGCGGTAGACGCCCAGCAGGGAGCCGTCCGCATCAGCCATCACCAGGCTGTTGAAGTAGTGCGGGCCCTCGCGCTCGAAGATCGAGATCGGGATGACCACGCCCAGCTCGCCGGCCAGGGGGGCGATGGCCTTGACCACCGGGTGCTCGCGCCACGGGTGCGCCTCGGCGAACCAGCGCTCCTCCTGGGCGACGCAGAAGTACGGGCCCTGGAACAGCTCCGACGGCAGGATGACCTGCGCGCCCTTGGACGCGGCCTCGCGGATGAAGGCTTCCGTCTTCTTGATGTTGGCGTCCAGGTCCATACCGTAGGAGGTCTGGATGGCGGCGACGCTGAGCGTGCGGGGCATGCGGACTTACTCCTCGGGTTCTTGCTGGCTGATGCAGTGGAACGAGCCGCCGCCCGTCAGGATCGCGGTCGAGGCCAGGCCGATGACCTGGCGCTCGGGGAACAGGCCCTTGATCACCTCGACGGCGAAGGCGCCGGATTCCTCGGCATAGATCGGCACGATCACCGCCTCGTTGGCGATCAGGAAGTTCATGTGCGAGGCCGGGATCGGCTCGCCGTCCTCGTCGAGGATCCGGCCCGGCGAGGGGATGCGCACGACCTGCAGCGGCGAGCCGCGGCTGTCGGTCATGGTGGCCAGCAGGCGGGCGGTCTCGGCATAGACCTCGGCGTTGGGATCGTCGGCGCCGAAGGCCATCGGGCAGGCGACGACGCCCGGGGCGACGAAGCGGGCCAGGTTGTCGACGTGGCCGTCGGTGTGGTCGTTGAGCAAACCGTCGCCCAGCCACAGCACCTTCTTGGCGCCGAGCGCGGCGGCCAGGGCCGAGGTGGCGGAGGCTTCGTCCCAGCCTTCGTTGCGGTTTTCGTTCAGCACGCACTGGCGGGTGGTCAGCACGGTGCCGAGGCCATCGTGGTCGACGGCGCCGCCTTCGAGGATGAAGTCGTTGCGGACCAGCGGCGCGCCCGAGGCGGCGGCGATCTGCTCGGCGACGATGTCGTCGCCCTCCAGGTCGTACTTGCCGCCCCAGCCGTTGAACTTGAACCCGGCGGCCGAAGCGCCGTCACCGCCGGCGGTGAAGATCGGGCCGGTGTCGCGCAGCCAGATGTCGCCGAACTGGCCGCGGACGATCTCGACGGTGGTGTCGGAGAGCAGGGCTTTCGCCGCTTCCTCGGCCTCGTCGCCGACGACCATCAGGCGCACGCGCTCGCCGCCCGGGCCGGCCAGGGCGCGGGCGAGGTCGGCGACCTCCTGCTGGGCCTGCTCGAGGTCTTCCTGCCAGAGCTCGCCATGGCTGGGGAAACCCAGCCACATGGCGCGGTGCGGAGCCCACTCGGCGGGAACGGTGAGGGTCATTTTCGAAAGCCTGGTCAACGAGAGGGGGCGCAGATGGCCCCTGGGGGTCGAAGGGTCAAGCGCGCCTTCTAGCAAATTGGTGCGACAAAAGAAAAAGGGCGGCTCCGAAGAGCCGCCCTTCCCCGTCTTGCGAAGCTTGCGGAGGCTTAGAAGCCGGCGCGGAGCGTCAGGGTCACCGTGCGCGGGGCGCCGATGCTGGCGAACGAGCGGCTGTAGCCGGGCGCGCCCGGGGTCGCACTCGTCTGGGTGCCGAGGTTGCCGTAGTAGTGCTTGTCGAACACGTTGATCACGTTCAGCTGGATGTTCGAGTTCTTGTAACCGAAGCGCTCCAGCTCGAAGCGCACGTCCAGGTCCGTCGTGATGTAGGACGGAACCTTCAGGTCGTTGACGTCGGTGACCCAACGCTCGCCGACGTACTTGGTCTGGGCGCCCAGGGTCAGGCCCTCGAGGACTTCCCATTCCATGCGGTTCGAGAAGGTGACGTGCGGGGTCTCGACCAGTTCCTTGCCCTTGGTGGCGGCGAAGGTGGTCGAGCTGATGGCGATGTTATCCTGCACTTCGCTGTCGTTGTACGAGAACGAGAAGTAGGCCGCCAGGTAGTCCACCGGCTTGTAGCCGAGCGAGGCGTCGAAGCCGTACTGCTTCACCTTGCCGACGTTGCGGTCGATGTTGATGCCCAGGTCCTGATCGTACGAGCTGACGATCCGGTTTTCGAACTGGGTCGCCCAGGCGCTGGCCGAGGCGATGATCGCGCCGCTCTGATAGCGGTAGCCGCCTTCGAAGGTGGTGCTGGTCTCGGGCTGCACGCCGGTGGTGACGACGGCCCCGTTCGCCGCGCGCACCACGGTGTAGAGGTTGTCGGTACGCGGCAGCGAGGTCGATTCAGCGTAGCTGCCGTAGATCGAGCTGGCGTCGCCGAAGCGATAGCTGAGGCCGACGTTCGGCAGAACGTCATCGTACTTCAGCGTGCGCGAGTACGGCGCGATGAACTGCGTCGTACCGGTCGAAGCGAAGGTCACGTTGCCGTTCGCCAGCGGGGTGCTGGGCGTTTCGGTGGTGCAGCGCACGGTGCTCGAACCGTTCTGCGAGTAGCAGAACTGGTTCAGCTCGCGCTTGAAGAACGGCGCGCGCAGGCCGACGCTGAGGTTCAGGTTGTCTTCCAGGAACTTGCCCCGGTACTCGACGCTGACCTGGTTCAGGGTGGCGATCGAGAAACGGTCGCGAGCGCGCATGAAGCTCTTGCCGTCGGCGGTGTAGATCTTGTCGCCGTGGCCGTCCTTACCGCCGAACCAGCTCTGGTAGGTCGGGGTGCCGTCGAAGTCGATGTAGCCGTATTCGCCGGTCTGGCGGTGACGGCCGTAGTCGAGGGTGTAGCCGACGCGGAAGGCGTTGTTGTCGTTCAGCTTCCAGATCAGCGAGGTGAGCAGGCCGTAACGACGGGTGTTGGTGTTGCTCGGGTTCATGACCCGCACCGTGTCGTTGGTGTCGCCGTCGCCGTTCAGGTCGACGCCGTTGGCGCTGGTGCCCTTCAGCTGGGCGTTGGTTTCCGACAGCAGGGTGTTCTGCGTGCCGCCGTTGGCCAGGGTGTACTGGAACGACGGGTCGACCGTCAGGGTCAGGCCGTTGGCGATGGTGAACTTCGACTGGCCACGGATGTTGCCGGTGTTCGACGGGTTGACCCGCAGACCCCAGTAGTTGGAGTTGGCGGCGTTATCGACGCCGGCCGAGGTGATCGGCACGTAGTCGTTGTTGAAGTCGACTTCCCAGCCCGAAACAGAGGTCTGGTTCGGGGCGTCGGTGCCGTCCGGCAGCTTGCCCGTGGCGGTGCGCAGGTTCGGACCGTTGTAGGCGTTGTTGCGGTTGACGTTGTAGTGCACCGCGAGGCTGATGAAGTCGGTGCCGTCGCCGATCGGCTGATAGATCTTGGCGTTGACCTGGCGCTTGTAGATCTCGCCGCTGCCCTTGAACTTGTCGTAGCGCTGGTACGAGGCTTCAGCCCACATGCGGGTGCCCCACGGACCCACTTCGCCGCTTTCGACGAAGGCCGCGTAGCGCTTGTAGTCGAAGCTGCCGATGCTGGCCTGGACCCAGGCGCCGGCTTCCTTCGACGGCGTCAGGGTCGAGATGCCGATGGTGCCGCCGGTGCTGGCCGCGGTCGGGCTGTCGACGTCGGTCGAGCCGGTGTTGACCGAGGCGCTGCCGATGATTTCGGAGTCCGGCAGCTGGTTGGTGTAGGTCGCGTAGTTGCCGGTGTCGTTCAGCGGCATGCCGTCGAAGGTCAGGGCGACGCGGTTGCCGTCGAAGCCGTGCAGACGGATGTTGCCGCCCGACGAGCCGTACGGGTCGCTGTTGGTGAAGTTCAGGCCCGGCACCAGGATGTTCAGCGACTGGATGACGGTCTGACCGGGAACCTGGGTCTGCAGGAATTCCTGCGACACCGTGGTGCGGGTCTTGGCGACCGTCTCGGCGGTGATCATGCCATCGACCGTCTTCGGACGGGTGCTGGCGGTAACGACGATCGAGTCCAGTTCGGTCGAGGCGGTCGACTGGGCCATCGCGGCCGTCGCCGCCAGCAGGCTGCCGACCAGCGCGGTCGACGCCAGACAGGCGATTTTTTTCGTGTTCATTCCAATGATCCCCTCATTCTTTGACGCTAGTTCGGAAAAACGAGCATCGAACCGCATCGTTTGGGCGGTGTAGCGAAACATTTAGAAGGTTTGGTGACGGAAAGGCCACGATGGCCCAGAATCTGCCACATCGATCAGTCGCTTGCGGAACAATTGGTCAGATTTCCCTTACTTCGCTAAGAAGCGCGTCATGACCGCGTCCCCCTACGCCGCCGAAGATTCCGCAGCCCGCGCGTGGCGCCTGACCCTGATCGGCGTCGCCCTGCTGACGATCGTCCGGGTACTGGCGATTTTTTCGACGCCGCTGGAGCTGTACCCCGACGAGGCGCAGTACTGGCTTTGGTCGCGGACCCTGGATTTCGGCTACTATTCCAAGCCGCCGATGATCGCCTGGGTGATCTGGCTGACCACGACGATCGGCGGCGACACGGAGGGCTGGCTGCGGCTGGGCGGGCCGCTGCTGCACGGCGCCACCGCGCTGATCGTCCACCGCATCGCCCGGCGCCTGTACGGCGGCTGGACCGGCCTGGCGGCCGCCGGCGTCTACGCCCTGATGCCGGGCGTGCAGCTGTCGTCGGGCGTGATCGGCACCGACGCGCCGCTGCTGTTCTTCCTGGCCCTGACCATCTGGGCCTATGTCTCGCTGCCCGTGGCCAAGACCCCGCGCGAGCGCCTGCTGACCGCCGCCGGCCTGGGCGCGGCCCTGGGCCTGGCGTTCCTGTCGAAGTACGCGGCGATCTACGTGCTCTTCAGCATCGGCGCGCACCTGGCCCTGTCACGCGACGCCCGCAAGGCCTGGACCTGGCCGATGGGCCTGGCCTTCTTCGGCGTGCTGATCGCCGTCTTCGCGCCCAACCTGATCTGGAACGCCGCCCACAAGTTCGCCACGGTCGAGCACACGGCCGCCAACGCCAACTGGGGCGCCAAGTCGCTGTTCAATCCGCGCGAGCTCGTGGAGTTCGTCGGCTCGCAGTTCGGGGTGTTCGGCCCCCTGCCCTTCGGCGTGCTGCTGGGCGGCGGGATCGTGCTGGCGGTGAAGAAGCGCCTGCAGGCCGCCGACGTGCTGCTGCTGTGCTTTGTTCTGCCGCCGCTGCTGACCGTGGCCGGCCAGGCCTTCGTCAGCCGCGCCAACGCCAACTGGGCGGCCGCCGCCTATGTCGCCGGCTCGGTGCTGGTCGCCGGCTGGATGGTGCGCTGGAGCGCCAAGCGCTGGCTGGCCGGGGGCCTGGCCCTGCAGGCCGCGTTCGCCGCCCTGTTCCTGGCCTGCCTGATCAGCCCGCGCCTGGCCGACGGCATTGGTCTCGCCAACAGCTTCAAGCGGGTGCGCGGCTGGGACCAGACGGTGCAGGCGATCATCAACCGCGCCCGCGAGGAGCAGGCCGGGCAGCGCCTGACCTCGGTGGCCGTCGACGACCGTTTCCTGTTCAACGTGGCCGCCTATTACGGACGCGACTACTGGGGCACGGTCAGCGCCCCGCCGCTGCGCATCTGGGTGCACGAGGCCCATCCGCAGAACCAGGCCGAGACCGAGGCCCCGATGACCAAGGCCTATGGCGAGCGCACGCTGATCGCCAGCCTGGAGGGGGTCTACAAGGCCAAGATCGAGCAGGACTTCAAGGCGACCTCGGACGACGAGATCGTCCGTGTGCGGCTCGACCGCAAGCGCGTGCGACGGACGGACCTGTTCATCGCCGAGGGCTTCGCACCGGTGGCCCGCGACCCGAAGACGGGGCTGCCGCCGGACCCGGAGAAGGGTGGGTCTACGGCGCGGTGAGGCTTCACGGGCGTGGATCGATAAACCCGTAACCCCCCCGCGAAAGCGGGGGCCCAGGTGTTTTATCGTCGAGCGCCGTGGGTGGCGGAAAAAGCCTGGGTCCCCGCTTTCGCGGGGATCTTACGGAAGGGGTGGGCGCTCTAGACGGCCACCGCCTCTTGCAGCGCCTTGGCCACGGCCTCGGCCTTGGGTCCGAGCACCAGATGCACCACCGGCCCATCGAGCCGCACGAGCGCCCGCACGCCGGCGGCCTTGAGCGCCGCTTCGTCGAGCTTGGACGGATCGGCCAGTTCCAGGCGCAGGCGGCTGGAGCAGGCGCTGACAGCGGCGATGTTGGCCACGCCACCGAGACCCGGCAGCAGGGCCTGGGCGATCTTTGGATCGGCCGCCTGGACCGGCGCAGCGGCCACGACGGCCGGAGCCTGTACCCCCGCGCCCGCCGCCTGGCGGATCTCGCCGGCGACGGTGTCGGCGATGGGGCCCAGCACCACCTGCAAGGCCTTGTCGGAGGGTTTGACGATCCCGCGCGCGCCCAGAGCCTTGAGGCGAGGCTCGTCGACAGCCTTCTGGTCGGCCACGATCAGGCGCAGGCGGGTGGTGCAGGCGTCGACGCTGACGAGGTTGGCGGAACCGCCCAGGGCCATAACGAAGTCGGCGCCGCGGCCGCCGGCGCTGGGGGCCGGGGCGGCATTGAGCAGCGCGGCTTCCTCCTCCGGCTCGCGGCCCGGGGTCTTCAGGTCGAATTTGACGATGAAGAACCGGAAGAGGCCGTAATAGACGGCGAAATACACCGCCCCGATCGGCAGCAGGAAGAGCGGGTGCGTGGCCTTGCCGAAGTTGAGGATGTAGTCGAACAGGCCCGCCGAGAAGGTGAAGCCCAGCTTCACGTCCAAGAGGTTCATCAGCGCCATGGAGACGCCGGTCAGGATGGCGTGCACGGCGTAGAGCGCCGGGGCCAGGAACATGAAGCTG
>NZ_JBYCZS010000027.1:0-89126 GCF_057586355.1 Caulobacter sp. SRI_008 | reverse complement strand
CTGGCGTTCAGCCAGTACATGCCGGCTTCCGGCAGGGTGAACTTCACCGCGCCGTCGGGGCCGGTCTTGACCTTGATCTCGCCCGGGTTGGCGCGATAGCGCGAATTGCCCGGCACGATCGTCACTTCCAGGTCGGCGGCGGGCTTGCCGTCGATCACGAACTTGAAGGTCGCGGCCTCGCCGGCCACCACGTCGTTGGGGTGGGTGACAGAAACCAGTTCCAGGCCCTTGCCGGTCGGCTTCACAGCCGTCGGCGCGCCGCGGGTGACGAAGGTCTCGTTGCGGCTGAAGCTCTTGATGGTCTTCAGGTCGGCGGCGCCGGCCGGAACCTGGGCGGCGAACTCTTCGGGCGTGCCACGGAAGCGCTTGACCTGGCCGTTCTCGGTCCAGCTGGCCACGATGTTGGCCGAGGCGGTGCCGATGCGGTAGGTGCCGGGTTTGGCCAGTTCGACGTCGAACACCGAGCGGTACTGGCCGGTCGAGCCGTTCTTCAGCGGTTCGGTCGTGCCGTCCGGCGTGGTGATGACCACGGCGTCCAGGCGCATCGGGCGGTGGTCGGGATAGAACAGCTCGTTCGAGACGGCCGCATCGACCGTCACCCAGGCGCCGTCGCCCGACAGGACGGTGGCGGAGGGCACGATCCAGCCGCGGTGGGCGTTGGCGGCGAGAGGCAGGGCGGCCAGGGCCGCCGTGATGGCGGTGAGGGCCAGGAGGCGCTTGCGGATGTTCATGGCGTTATCCCCTCTTACTTGACGGTGACCGAGACGGCGCCGAGTTCGGCGGTCCCCTTGGCGGTGGCGGTCTTGCCGGGCTTGCCCCAGGTGAACGGGACGCGGACGGCCTCGTGGCCGCCGACTTCGCGGGCGGCCTCGACCACCAGCGTGTATTCGCCCGGCTTCAGCTTGGAGAGCTCGCTCTTGGCGCCGCTGAAGACCAGCTTCTGCGGACCCGGGGCGCGGGTGGCGCTGGTGATTCCGTCGGCCGGGAAGCTCATGGCGCGGCCGGCCTTGCGCCACCACTGGCGCATGTCCTTCAGCCACTTCTGGCCTTTGTCCTCGCGGGAGTCGGCGTCGTACCAGACGGCCAGGGTCGCGGCGGCGCCGGCGTCGGGGCCTTCGACCCAGATGGCGACGTAGGGCTTGTGGTACTCGGCCACGGTCAGGCGCGGGATCTCGACGGTGACGTTGAGGTCGGCGGCCATCGCCGGAGCGCCGACGGCGGCGCCGGCGAAGGTTAGCAGGGAGACGGTGCGCTTCACGGAAGGCGGCCTTTCTCTAGAGGTGGACGAACAGGATCACGAGGAGAAGCGGTATGGCCAGCCCGGCGGCGGTCAGCGGCCAGGTCATCGGCCGCCCGCGGGCGTGGAATTGCAGCAGGATCAGGCCGGTGACCGTGAAGATCACGCAGGCGCCGGCGAAGATGTCGATGAACCAGCCCCAGGCCTTGCCGGCGTTGCGGCCCTTGTGCAGGTCGTTGAGCAGGCTGACCGCGCCGCGGGTGGTCTTTTCGTGCTCGACGGCGCCGGTCTCGCGGTCGATGGCGATCCAGGCGTCGCCGCCGGGACGGGCCAGGGCCAGATAGACCTCGGCGTCGGACCATTCGCCCACGCGGCGGGCGATGTCGGCGTCGACGGCCTTGTCGAGCCAGGTCTCGACCTTGATCGGCAGCGGGCGCTTGCCCTCCACCGGCCCCTTGGCCAGCTCGGCCAGCAGGTCGGCGGGCAGGGTGGCCTTGCGGGTGACGATCTTGGGCTCGGCCTCGATCTGGCCGGCGTGGTTCAGGGTGAAGCCGGTTATCGCGAACAGCAGCATGCCGACCAGGCTGAGCGCCGCGCTGATCCAGTGCCACTGGTGCAACTGCTTCAGCCAGAAGGAGCGGCGGTTCTGTTCGGCGGCGGCTTTCACGGGATTCCAGGGCGGACGAGCTTTGGTGTCGCCGTCCATACTTGAGAGCGACTTGCAATTACAAGACCCGATATCGCTCCAGCGCCGCTTGGAAACAAAGCGCCCGTGATCGGTTCTGCGTGCGGTCGGAAAGCAGGCGGTGCTGAACTCTGCATGCGGGGCCGTCGATCCTGCTGCGGAAAGGCGCATCCCGTTCGACGAAACAGGCGCCTTGCGCCGTCGCCCGGGCCGGGATCAGGCTGGGGCTATATTATAACAGCGTGCGGCCAACTTGGCCTCGACAAGTGGGGCTCAACAAAAGAAACATCCAGGCTTCCTGCCGCGAGGGGACTTCGCGGGCTGCATTGGGGTCGTTTCGTGAAAGCGCTTTTCTTCTCGGTTTCGCTTCTGTCGCTCGTGGGCGGCGCCGCGCTCGCCCAGGACTACCTGCCCCAGCCGGCCCCGCCGACCCCGCCGATCGTTGCCCCGCAGGACGTGGCCTATCCGGGCGTGCTGAAGCTCTACGTCGACGCCACCGACCTCGAGCGCAAGATCTTCGACATCAGGCTGACCCTGCCGGTGGCCAAGGCTGGCCCGCTGACGCTCTATTATCCGGAGTGGGTGCCGGGCGGCCACTCGCCGCGCAACGACATCGACAAGCTGGCGGGCCTGGTCATCACCGCCAATGGCCAGGTGATCCCCTGGAAGCGTGACGTGGTCGAGGTCAACGCCTTCCACATCGATGTGCCGGCCGGCGTGACCGAACTGAACATCGCCTACAAGTTCCTGTCGCCGGTCGAGACCAAGGTCGGCCGCATGGTCATGACCCCGGACATGCTGAACCTGCAGTGGCTGCAGATGACCATGTATCCGGCCGGCCACTTCACCCGCCGCATCGCCGTCGAGCCGACCGTCAAGCTGCCGGAAGGCTTCCAGTTCGCCTCGGCCCTCGAGGTCGCCAAGACCGAGGGCCAGGTCACCGCCTTCAAGCCGACCACGGTCGAGACCCTGGTCGACTCGCCGATGTTCGCCGGCCGCTACTTCAAGTCGGTCGAGCTCGATCCGGGCGCCAAGGTTCCGGTGCGCCTGAACATGATCGCCGACAAGCCCGAGCTCCTGGAGTTCAAGCCCGAGCAGATCCAGATCCACAAGAACCTGGTCCAGCAGGCCTACAAGCTCTACGGCTCGCACCACTACGACCACTACGACTTCCTGGTGGCCCTGTCGGACCAGCTGGGCGGCATCGGCCTGGAGCACCACCAGTCGAGCGAGAACCGCGTCGCGCCCAAGTATTTCACCGACTGGGACAAGGCCTATGTCGGCCGCGACCTGCTGGCCCACGAATACACCCACTCGTGGAACGGCAAGTTCCGCCGCGGGGCCGACCTGTGGACCCCGACCCTCAACACCCCGATGCGCGACAGCCTGATGTGGGTCTACGAGGGCCAGACCCAGTACTGGGGCTACGTCCTGTCGTCGCGCTCGGGCCTGCTCAACAAGGAGCAGACGCTGGACGCCATCGCCATGACGGCCGCCGCCTATGACAGCCGTCGCGGCCGTGACTGGCGCCCGGTGCAGGACACCACCAACGACCCGATCATCGCCAACCGCAAGCCGCTGTCCTGGCTCTCGTACCAGCGCAGCGAGGACTACTACTCCGAAGGCCAGCTGGTCTGGCTCGACGCCGACACGCTGATCCGCGAGAAGACCGGCGGCAAGAAGTCGCTCGACGACTTCGCCAAGGCCTTCTTCGGCGTGGCCGACGGCTCGTACGTCTCGCACACCTACACCTTCGACGACGTGGTGGCGGCGCTGAACGGCGTGGTGGCCTACGACTGGTCGACCTTCCTGAAGGACCGCATCGAGGGCGTGAACCCCAAGGCCCCGCTCGATGGCCTGACGCGCGGCGGCTACAAGCTGGTCTACACCGACACTCCGACCGACTATTTCAAGGTCTCCGAGACGCGCGGCAAGGTCACCAACCTGGCCTATTCGATCGGCCTGACCGTGGGTTCGGACGGCGTGCTCAGCGACGTGCAGTGGGATGGTCCCGCCTTCAAGGCCGGCCTAACCCAGGGCCTGACCCTGGTGGCCGTCAACGGCGAGGCCTATGACGCCGACAAGCTGAAGGCCGCCGTCAAGGCCACAGCCAAGGGCGAGCCGGTCGAGCTGCTGGTCAAGGAAGGCTCGCGCTACCGCACCGTGAAGCTCGACTACACGGGCGGCCTGCGCTACCCGCGCCTGGAGCGCGTGGCCGGCACCCCGGCGCGCCTGGACGACATCCTGGCCGCCCGCAAGTAAGCCCATAGAGCCGTCCGGCGCCCGGGGCCGCGAGGCGCCGGACGGCTTTGCTTCCAGACGCGCGGCCGCGCCTGTCCTGGAAGCCCCCATGTCCGATTTCAACACCTTCGATCGTCGCCAGCTGCTGGCCGGCGCGACCGCCGCCGCCGTATCAACGGCCCTGCCGGCCATGGCCGCCCCGAAGGACGAGCGCGGCAAGCTCTACGCCCTGTTCGACGCCTTCTTCGACGAGGACCTGACCGAGAGCCCCGAGCAGGCGACCAATCTGGGCCTCGACACCGGCGCCCACGCCGGCGCGCGCACGAAGCTGGGCGACCGCTCGATCGCCGCCTGGATCAAGGAGCGCAAGGAGCCGGCCGCCCGGCTCAAGCGTCTGAAGGCGATCGACCGCAAGGCGCTCTCCGGCGACGACGCGGTCAACTACGACACCGCCGCCTACTATTACGGCGCGCGCGACAAGGCCTCGGGCTTCGACTACGGCGCGGTGTCGCGGCCGTTCGTGGTGACCCAGTTCTACGGCGGCTATTCGTCGGTCCCGAGCTTCCTCGACAGCAAGCACGCGGTGGCATCGGCCGCCGACGCCGACAGCTACCTGGCTCGCATGGCCGGCTTCGCCACGGTGCTTGACCAGGAGAGCGAGCGGGTGCGGGCCGATGCCGCCAAGGGCGTGATCCCGTCGGACTTCATTCTCGACAAGGCCATCGGCCAGCTGAAGCAATTTCGTAGCCTGGCCCCGGAAAAGAACGTGCTGGTCGCCTCGCTGGCCCGCCGCGCCAAGGCCTATGGCGACTACGACGCCAAGGCCGCCGCCCTGCTGGCGAGCTCGGTCCACCCGGCGCTGGACCGCCAGATCGAGACCCTGGCCGCCGTCCGCGCCAAGGCCGTGCACGACGCCGGCATGAGCCGCTTCAAGGACGGCGAAGCCTTCTACGCGGCCCTGCTGCGCATCTACACCACGACCGAAAAGACCCCGGACGAGGTCCACCGCCTGGGCCAGGAGGAGGGCGCGCAGATCCAGGCGCGGATGGACGAGATCCTGAAGAAGCGCGGCTTCACCCAAGGCAGCGTCGGCCAGCGCATGGCGGCGCTGAAGGACCTGCCGGGCGAGGCCTATCCCAACACGGACGAAGGCCGCGCCCAGATCCTGGCGTACTGCAATCGGCTGATCGCCGAGATGCAGCCCAAGTTGCCGCAATGGTTCGGGATCACCCCGAAGATCCCGGTCGAGGTGCGCCGCATCCCGCCCTACACCGAGGCCGGCTCGTCGGGCGGCTATTACGAGCGCCCGCCGCTGGACGGCTCGCGCCCCGGGGCCTTCTACATCAACCTGCGCGACACGGCCGAGCGCCCGCGCTACGCCCTGCCGACCCTGACCTATCACGAGGCCGCGCCGGGCCATCACTTCCAGCTGGCTTTAACCGCCGAGGGCAGCCTGCCCAGGCTGCGGCAGAACATGTTCTTCTCGGCCAACACCGAGGGCTGGGCGCTCTACGCCGAGCAGGTGGCCATGGAGATGGGCCTCTACGAGAACGACGACCTGGGCCTCTTGGGCATGTACCAGGCGCGCCTCTTCCGGGCCTCGCGCTGCGTGGTCGACACCGGCATCCACGCCAAGGGCTGGAGCCGCGAGAAGGCCATCGCCTACATGGTCGAGACCGGCGGCGACGACGAGGGCCGCATCACCCGCGAGGTCGAACGCTACTGCGCCAACCCGGCCCAGGCCTGCTCCTACAAGGTCGGCCACACCGTCTGGGCGGCCCTGCGCGAGCGGACCAAGGCGCGCCTCGGCGCCCGGTTCGACATCCGCCGCTACCACGATACGGCGCTGCTGGTGGGGCCGACGCCGCTGACCGTGCTGGAGGGGGTGGTGGACGCCTGGTCGGGGTGACGAAAAGGCGCCTCTCCCATGGGGAGAGGAGGGGACCCGCCGCTTGCGGCGGGGAGGTGAGGGGGTACGCCGTCGGCCGTCTAAACCCCTCACCCTCCCACGCCTGACGGCGCGGGCCCCTCCCTCTCCCTCAAGGAGAGGGGTAAACGAAAGTGACCGGTAACATTTGGGCTTGAGTGGTCTGACAAGCTCTCCCATAGTGTCAGGCAAGACGGCGCGAAGCCGCCGTGACGAAATGCTGGGGAAACGCAAGGATGACCACCACCCTTACCCGCCGCACGCTGGGCGTCAGCCTGGCGGCTCTCGGCGCCGCCATGGCCCCGGTGGTCCGCGCCGCGCCGAAGGCTGTAGGCGACAAGCCGCTCTACAAGGACCCCGCCCAGCCGGTCGAGGCGCGGGTCAAGGACCTGCTGGGTCGCATGACACTTGAGGAGAAGGCCGCCCAGCTGATCGGCATCTGGCTGACCAAGGCCGCCATCCAGACGCCGGAAGGCGACTTCTCGCCCGAGACCGCGTCGAAGAACTTCCCCAATGGCCTGGGCCAGATCTCGCGTCCGACCGACCGCAAGGGCCTCAAGCCCACGAAGGAGGTCAACGCCGCCGCCGGGGCCGACGACGGCTCGGTCGGCCGCAACGCCCCGCAGACCGCCCGCTACACCAACGCCGCCCAGAAGTGGGCGGTGGACAAGACCCGCCTGGGCATCCCGATGCTGATGCACGACGAGGCCCTGCACGGCTATGTCGCCCGCGATGCGACCAGCTTCCCCCAGGCCATCGCCCTGGCCTCGACCTTCGATCCGGAGCTGGTGGAGAAGGTGTTCTCGACCGCCGCCAAGGAGATGCGCGCCCGGGGCTCCAACATCGCGCTCGCACCCGTCGTCGATGTGGCCCGCGATCCGCGCTGGGGCCGCATCGAGGAGACCTACGGCGAAGACCCGCACGTCTGCGCCGAGATGGGCCTGGCCGCCATCCGCGGCTTCCAGGGCAGGACCCTGCCGCTGGCCCCCGACAAGGTGTTCGTCACCCTCAAGCACATGACCGGTCACGGCCAGCCCGAGAACGGCACCAATGTCGGCCCCGCCCAGATCGCCGAGCGGACCTTGCGCGAGAACTTCTTCCCGCCGTTCGAACGGGCGGTGAAGGAGCTGCCCGTGCGCTCGGTCATGCCCAGCTACAACGAGATCGACGGGGTGCCCTCGCACGCCAACCGCTGGCTGCTGACCGACGTGCTGCGCGGCGAGTGGGGCTATCAGGGCTCGGTCCAGAGCGACTATTTCGCCATCAAGGAACTGATCAGCCGCCACAAGCTGACCGACCAGGTCGCCGATACGGCGGTGATGGCCATGCACGCCGGCGTCGATGTCGAACTGCCGGACGGCGAGGCCTATGTGCTGCTGCCGCAGCTGGTGCGGGCCGGGCGCATTCCGGAAGCCGAGGTCGACGCGGCCGTGGCGCGGGTGCTGCGGATCAAGTTCGAGGGCGGCTTCTTCGAAAATCCGTATACGGACGAAAAGACCGCTGACGCCAAGACCGCGACGCCGCAGGCCGTCGCCCTGGCCCGCGAAGCCGCCCGCAAGGCGGTGGTGCTGCTGAAGAACGACAAGGGCCTGCTGCCGCTCGACGGCAAGAAGATCAAGCGCCTGGCCCTGCTGGGCACGCACGCCAAGGACACCCCGATCGGCGGCTATTCCGACGAGCCGCGCCACGTGGTCTCGGTGCTGGAAGGCCTGACCGCCGAGGCCAAGGCCCAGGGCTTCGCCCTCGACTACGCCGAGGCCGTGCGGATCACCGAAAAGCGCGTCTGGGCCGCCGACGAGGTCAAGCTGGTCGATCCGGCCGTGAACGCCAAACTCATCGCTGAAGCCGTCGAGGTCGCCAAGAAGGCCGACGTCGTCGTCCTGGTGCTGGGCGACAACGAACAGACCAGCCGCGAGGCCTGGGCCGACGCCCACCTCGGCGACCGCGACAGCCTGGATCTGGTCGGCCAGCAGAACGATCTGGCCCAGGCGATCTTCGCCCTGGGCAAGCCCACGGTGGTGTTCCTGCTCAACGGCCGGCCGCTGTCGGTGAACCTCCTGGCGCAGAAGGCCGACGCCCTGGTCGAGGGCTGGTACCTGGGCCAGGAGACCGGCAACGCCGCCGCCGACGTGCTGTTCGGCCGCGCCAATCCGGGCGGCAAGCTGCCGGTCAGCATCGCCCGCGACGTCGGCCAGCTGCCGATCTACTACAACCGCAAGCCCACGGCCCGCCGCGGCTATCTGTTCGACCGCCAGACCAGCCCGCTCTATCCGTTCGGCTTCGGGCTGTCCTACACGAGCTTCGACATCGCCGCCCCGCGCCTTTCCAAGGCCAGCATCGGCCAGGGCGAGAGCACGACGGTGTCGGTGGACGTGACCAACACCGGCAAAGTCGTCGGCGACGAGGTGGTGCAACTCTACATCCACGACGAGGCCGCCTCGGTGACCCGTCCGGTGCTGGAGCTGAAGCACTTCAAGCGCGTGACCCTGGCGCCGGGCGAGACGAAGACGGTGACCTTCGAGGTGAAGCCGTCGGATCTTTGGATGTGGAATCTGGCGATGAAGCGGGTGGTCGAGCCGGGGGACTTCTCGATCCTCGTGGGCCCGAACTCGGTGGACCTGAAGGCGACGAAGCTGACGGTGGTTTAGGCAATAGATGCTCCCCCTCTGGGGGAGCTGTCGGCGAAGCCGACTGAGGGGGTGAGCGCCGCGCTGGCCCCCTCCGGCCCTCTGGGCCACCTCCCCCAGAGGGGGAGGATCTAAAACGAACGAGCCGCCTCAGGCGGCCGCGAGGGAGTATCCGCATGCGCCGTGTCGCGCCGATCCTGCTGGCCGCCGTGATGGCCACGCCCGCCGCCGCCCAGGGGCCGCTGCTGAACGGCCTGTTCGCCGACCATGCGGTGGTGCAGCGCGACCGGCCGCTGCCGGTGTTCGGCAAGGCCAAGCCGGGCGAAGCGGTGACCGTCACCCTCGGCGACAGGACCGCCACCGCCACGGCCGGCGTCGACGGCGCCTGGCGCGCCGACCTGCCGGCTCTGGCGGCGGGCGGGCCCTACACGTTGGAGGCCAGGGCCGCCTCGGGCGTGGCGCAGACGGTCAAGGACGTGCTGGTCGGCGACGTCTGGCTATGCTCGGGCCAGTCGAACATGGAACTGCCGGTCGAGCGCGGGAACAACTCGTGGTCGGAGATCCGCTCTGCCAACGACGACGGCCTGCGCATGGCCTATGTCGACCACGCCGACAGCCGCACGCCCCTGAGCGCCTTCTCCAAGCCGCCGGCCTGGAAGAGCGCCAAGCCCGAGGCCGTCGGGTCGTTCTCGGCGGCCTGCTACTACATGGCCCGCGAACTGCGGAAGACCGACAAGACGCCGCTGGGCCTGGTCCACGCCTCGTGGGGCGGTTCGGCGATCGAGGCCTGGATGAGCCCGGCCGCCCTGCGCAAGGCCGGCAACTACGATGACGGCCTGACCACTCTCGAGCTGTCGCTGAAGGACCGCCCGGCCGCCGACCGCCGCTGGGGCGAGACGATCAAGGCCTGGTGGAGCCTGCGCCACAACGGCGCGGACGGCGGGCCGTGGCTCGGCGACGGCGCCTGGACGCCCGCGCCCAAGGGCCTGGGCGTCTGGGAAAGCTGGGGCGTGCCGGCCCTGGCCGCCTTCGACGGCGTGGTGTGGTTCGAGACCTCGGTCACCCTGACCGCCGCCCAGGCGAAAGGCGCGGCCAGCCTCGAGATCGGCATGGTCGACGAGGTCGACACCACTTTCGTCAACGGCCTCGGCATCGGCTCGACCTCCGGCGCGGGCACGGTGCGCGTCTATCCGCTGGCGGCCGGACGCCTGAAGGCCGGGGCCAACCGCATCGTCGTCTCGGCCTTCGACAGCTACGCCAACGGCGGCATGTACGGCGACGCGCCCCGCGCCCTCGTCCTGGCCGACGGAACGCGGATCCCGCTGGCCGACTGGCGCTACCAGGTTGAGCCCAAGGCCAGCGGCGAGCCGCCGCGCGCGCCGTGGGACACGCTGTCGGGCCTGTCGACGCTCTACAACGGCATGCTGGCGCCGATGGGGCCGTGGGCCTTCAAGGGCCTGGCCTGGTACCAGGGCGAGACCAACGCCGGGCGGCCGCAGACCTATCAGGCGCTGCTGACGCAGTTCCTGGCCGAGCGCCGTACGGGCCAGCCCGCCGACATGCCGGCCCTGGTGGTGCAGCTGGCCAACTACGGCAAGCCGCAGCTGGCGCCGGAAGACTCCTGGTGGGCGCAACTCCGAGAGGGCCAACGCCTCGCCGTGGCCAAGGACGGCCACGCCGCCATCGCCGTGATCACCGACATCGGCGATCCGTCCGACATCCACCCCACCAACAAGCAGGACGTCGGCAAGCGCCTGGCGCGGGGCGCGCGCCGTTTGGCCGGCCAAGCTGTCACCAACGGTCCGTCGCCGGTCTCGGCCCGCCGCGTCGGCGATGCGGTCGAGGTGAAGTTCGAGCAGGTCGCCGACCGGTTGGCGGCGCGGGGCTCGGACCGCGCCATCGGCTTCGAGCTGTGCGAGGGCGGCGCTTGCCGCTTCGCCGACGCGAGGGTGGAGGGCGACCGGGCGATCGTCACCATCCCGGCCGGTCTGACCCCGACCAAGGTGCGCTTCGCCTGGGCCGACGCGCCCACTTTCAACGTCTTCGACCTGTCGGGCCTGCCGCTGGGGCCGTTCGAGCTGGCGGTGACGCAATGAGCATCACTGGACTTCGCTCGGCCGCCTCCGTCCTGGCCCTGGCCGCCGCCGTGGCGCTGGCGGCGCCCGTCGCCGCGCACGCCGCCCAGCCGGCCGCGGTCTCGGCGACGCCCGTGGCCGGCGGCTTTACCCTGATCGAAGGCGGCAAGCCCGCGCGGGTCGAGGCCGACGTCACCGACTGGCCCGGCGTGCTGCGCGCGGTGCAGGGCCTGCGCGGCGACCTCTCCAAGCTCTCCGGCGGCGGCCAGCCGGCCAAGGACGTGCCGCTGGTCATCGTCGGCACGCTGGGCAGGAGCGCCCAGATCGACGCCCTGGTCGCGGCCGGCAAGCTCGACGTCTCCAGCCTAAAGGGCCGCTGGGAGGGCTTCGTCCAGCAGGTGGTCGACAACCCGCGTCCCGGCGTCGCCCGCGCCCTGGTCATCGTCGGCGCCGACAAGCGCGGGACGATCTTCGGCGCCTACGACCTTTCCGAACGGGCCGGCGTCTCGCCCTGGACCTGGTGGGCTGATGTGCCCGTACCGGTGCGCCGCGATCTCTCCGTCGCGCCGGGCGCTAACCTGCAGGCGCCGAAGGTCAAGTACCGGGGCATCTTTCTCAACGACGAGAACCCGGCCCTCTACGGCTGGGCCAACACCACCTTCGGCGGCTTCAATCACGGCTTCTACGAGCGGGTCTACGAACTGATCCTGCGGCTGAAGGGCGACTATCTGTGGCCGGCCATGTGGGGCAAGTCGCTCTATGACGACGACCCGCTGAACGCCGTGCTGGCCGATGAGATGGGCGTGGTGATCGGCGCCTCGCACCACGAGCCGATGATGCGCTACCACGTCGAGTGGGAGCGCTACGGCCAGGGGCCGTGGGACTATTCCAAGAACCCCGAGATCCTGCGCCGCTTCTGGCGCGAGGGGATCGAGCGGATGGGCGCCAACGAGAGCCTGGTCACGGTGGGCATGCGCGGCGACGGCGACGAGCCGATGACGCAAGGGACCGCCACCCGCCTGCTGGAGACCATCGTCGCCGACCAGCGCAAGATCATCGGCGAGGTCACCGGCAAGGACCCGTCCGCCACCCCGCAGGTCTGGGCCCTCTACAAGGAGGTGCAGGACTATTACGACGCCGGGATGCGGGTTCCCGACGACGTGACCCTGCTGTTCGCCGACGACAACTGGGGCAACATCCGGCGGCTGCCGAAGCCCGGTGAAAAGCGCCCGGGCGGCTACGGCGTCTACTACCACTTCGACTATGTGGGCGGGCCGCGGAACTACAAGTGGCTCAACACCAACCAGGTCGAGCGCACCTGGGAGCAGATGCGGCGCGCCAATGATGCCGGCGCCGACCGGCTGTGGATCGTCAATGTCGGCGACCTCAAGCCGATGGAGCTGCCGACCGAGTTCTTCCTCGACATGGCCTGGGATCCCGCCGCCATGCCGGTCGAGAAACTCTCGACCTACACCCGCGACTGGGCGGCGGCGCAGTTCGGGGCCGAGCGGGCGGGCGAGATCGCGGTCTTGCTGGACGGCTATACGAAGCTCAATGCGCGGCGGAAGCCCGAGCTGATCGACGGGTCGACCTTCAGCCTAGTGAACTTCCGCGAGGCCGAGCGGGTGGAAGCCGAATGGAGCGAGCTGGAGCGCCGGGCCGAGGCCGTGCGCAAGGCCCTGCCGAAAGCCCAGGACGACGCCTTCTTCCAGCTGGTCTGGTTCCCGATCGCGGCCTCGGCCAACTTCAACCGGCTCTACATCGCCGTCGGTCGCAACCGGCTCTACGCCGAGCAGGGGCGCAGCGGGGCGGCCGCGCAGGCCGACAAGGTCGAGGCCCTGTTCGCGCGCGACGCCGAGCTGACGCGCCAGCACGACGCCATCGCCGGCGGCAAGTGGGTCCACATGATGGACCAGACCCACATCGGCTACACCGGCTGGCAGCAGCCCGACCGCAACATCCTGCCGGAGCTGGCGCGTCCGGCCGTGCCGCACGCGGCGGTGACGGGCGTCGCCATCGAGGGGCGCGAAGCGTCGGTGGACGGTGCGGCCGACCTGCCGCCGCTCAGCCGCTGGGGCGCGGCCTCGCGCTGGATCGACGTGTTCAATCGCGGTCCGGCCCAGATATCCTTCGAGGCGACGTCCGGCGCGTCCTGGCTGAAGGTCGCGCGTGGTTCGGCCGGACCGGGCGGCGATACGCGGCTGGAGGTGTCGGTCGACTGGGACAAGGCCCCCACGGGTCGCCATCGCGTGCCGATCACCGTGAAGGGGACAGCCGCCCAGGCCGTCGTCGTCACCGCCGTGGTCGACAATCCCTCCCGCAAGCCGGCCAAGGGCGCCTTCGTCGAGGCCGGCGGGCCGTTGGCCATCGAGGCCGCGCACCACGCCAGGGCGACGGCGGCGGGCGGCGTCGGCTGGACGGTGATCCCCAATCTTGGCCGCACGCTTTCGGGGGTCACCACCTCGCCGACCACGGCCCCGGCCAGTGAACCCGGCAAGGGTCCGGTGCTGGACTATCTGGTGGATTTCGAGGCGGCGGGGCCGGTGGACCTGTCGGTCCTCGTCTCGCCGGGCCTGGACGTCACGGGCGGCGGCGGCCCGCGCTTCGCCGTGTCGATCGACGACGGCGCGCCGGTGGTGGTCAACACCATTCCCGACCCGTCGGAGAAGGCCTGGGACAAGGTGGTGGCGGATAATATCCGTGTGCTGACGATATCGCTGAGCGTCCCGTCGGCGGGGGCGCATCGGGTGCGGCTGTGGCGGGTGGATCCGGGCGTGGTGTTCCAGCGGCTGGTGATTTCGCGCGGGCCGGCGCCGGAGAGTTATCTCGGGCCGGTGGAGGGGACGCGGGCGAACTAGCAAGGAACCTCCCCCTGTGGGGGAGGTGATCGCGAAGCGATCGGTGGGGGGAGCGGCTGCGAGCTCGGCCGACGCCTCGAAAGCTGAAAACGTCCCCCCACCGGCCTTTGGCCGCCTCCCCCAGAGGGGGAGGTTCCTAGTTCGCCAGCGAAAACTCCACCGGCGCGTCCATCTCGATCCGATCGCCCTTCACCATATGCGGCGGGGCTGGGAACGGATCGGAGCGGGCGACCATGGCGCGGACCTCGGCGTCGAGCAGGGCGTGGCCGGTGGGGCCGGTGAGGCGGCATTCCAGCACGTGGCCGGCGCGGTCGATGACGAAGGTCACCTGGGCTGTGCCCTGCTGCTTCCGCATGCGAGCGGCCTTGGGATAGGTCTTGTGGGCCTCCAGCCAGGCGCGGACGCGGGCGGCGTAGCTGCTGCTGGACCCGACATGGGCCTGGACGCTGTCGGCGTCGCGCTGGCCGGCGGGCGGCTTGGCGGCCGACGCCTCCATGGCGCGGGCGGCGGCGGGCACGGCGGCCTGGGCCGCGGCGGGCGCGGCCTGGCGCGGGGCCTCTGAAGGCGGAGCAGGGGAGGGCGGCGCGGGCTTGGGCGCGGCCTGGGCCAGCCAGCCGTCGGGACGCGGCGGCAGCGGCTTGGGCGTCGGCTTTTCAGGCTGGGCCGGCTCCGGCGGCGTGGGTTCGCTCACCGGCGTCGGCGCAGGATCGGCGTCGGGCGAGGCCGCGTTGTCGGTCTGGTCGAGGGCCGGGTCGCCCAGCGAGATCAGCATGGCCGTCTCGTCCATCACGGCGAGGACCGGCTTCTGCTCCCACTGGATCACGGCAAGGCCAAGGGCGCCGTTGATCATCAACGACGCCCCCGTCGCCCAGGCTCGAACGTGCCAGGGCGTCTTCATTTTCAGAACGTCTTGCCGAGGGTCAGCTTGAACGTCCGGCCTTCGGCGTCCAGCGACAGCAGGTGGCGCTGGAAGGTCTTGTCGAACAGGTTGTCGACGCCGGCCTGGACCTCGAGCCCTTGCAGCAGGCCGTCCTGCGGCTTCCAGGTCACGAACAGGTTGTGGACGGCGTAGCCCGGCGTGGCCAGCGAGGTGGAGGTCACGTGGTTCTGGGCGTCGGCGAACTCGCCGCGCCAGCCGGCCGTCAGGTTCTGGGTCGGGAAGACATAGCCCAGGGTCAGGTTCAGGGTGTCGGCCGGGATGGTGTTGAGATAGGCCCCGGTCAGGCGGTTCTCGCCGTCGATCACCGACACCGAGCCGCGGGCGAAGAACTGCTTGGCGCCGTATTCGGCCTCGACCTCGACGCCCGAATAGCGCGCCTCGCCGACATTGACGAAGTAGCTGGAGGTCGAGGTGCCGCGCGTGATCAGGTTCTTCACGTCGTTGCGGAAGACGGTGGTCTTGAAGCGGAACTGGTCGCCCTGGCCGAACAGGTCACGGAACTGCAGCGTGCCGCCGACCTCGATGTTGTCGGACTCCTCGGGCTTGAGGTTCAGGCTGTAGTTGGTCGAGGCCGTGGCCGTGCGGCTGTAGATCTCGTCCAGCACCGGCATGCGCACGGTGTGGGCGACCGAACCGAACACCGAGGCCCATTCGGTCAGGCTGTAGAGGGCTGCGATCTTGGGCGAGACGCCGTTGTCCTTGACCACCGTGGTGGTGGTGACGCCTTCGCCCGGCTGCAGCTTGGTCCAGTCGACGCGGACGCCCGGGATCAGGGTCAGCTTGCCGAGCACGACCTCGCCCTGGGCGAACAGGCCGTACTTCTCCATGTCGCCCTCGGGGTGGGTGGCCGCGCCGTGGTTCGTGCCGGTGGCGGTGCGGCGCGGGTTGCGGCGCTCCTGCTTGTAGGCCTGGGCGCCGATCGTCAGGAACGCCACGTTGTCGCCGCCGAGGCTGAACTTCGAGACGTTCTGGGTGCGGGCCTGCAGGGTCTTGTACGAGAACTCCGACTCCAGCACGCCCGACAGGAAGGTCGTGTCAGTCTGGTTGACCTTGGTGTTGGCGTAGGAGACCTGGGCGGCGACGTCGAAGAGGTCGCTGCCGTTGAAGTCGTTGTTGTAGCCGATCACGGCCGTGTCGTCGGTGGTCTTGCGGCGCACCGGGGTCGTGGCCAGGGCTTCTGACTGGTCGTAGATCTGGGTGCTGTCGTTCTTCCAGTTCTGGTACGAGGCCCAGACGTTGTGGCCCTTGGCCCCGCCGATGAAGTAGCGGCCCTTGATCAGGTAGCTGTCGGAGCTGGCTTCCGAGGCCGCGACCTCGACGCCGTCGCCGTTCTCGTAGTTGTCGCTGCGGCGGCTGGTGTACATGCCCAGCAGCTCGGTGTTGGCGGTCGGCTTCAGGGCCAGGATGCCCGAGCCGAAGCGGGCGTTGGCGTTGCTCTCGACGCCGCCGCGCAGGCGCACGGCGAAGCGGTCGCCGTCCTTCAGGAAGTCGCCGGCGTCCTTGCTGGTGAAGTTGACCACGCCGGCCAGGGCGCCCGCGCCGTAGAGGGTGGACGAGGCCGGGCCGCGCAGCACTTCGACGCGCTTATAGAGCTCGGGATCGCTGAAGAACGAGCCCATCCGGTATTGCTCGTAGAACTTCGTGACGCCGTCGATCTGCATCAGGATGCGGCTGTCGCTGTCGGCCAGGCCCGTGCCCATGCCGCGGATGTTGAAGCCTTGGCCCAGGGCGCCGACGCCGCCCATGGTGTTGACGCCGGGGATGCCGGCCAGCAGGTCGCCGATGGTCGAGGCCTGGGCGTTGTCGATGGCTTCCTGGTCGATCGTGGTCACCGCCTGGGGCGTATCGATCGCCACCTTCTCCTGGCCCGCCGAGACGACGACCTTGCCCAGCGACAGCTTGCTGGCGGTCGCGGTGGTGGTGGCCTCTTCGGAGGTTTCAGCGGTCTGAGCCTGGGCGAGGCCCGCGAGGGCGAGGTTGGCGACGCCGGCCAGCAACAGGCCGCGCGTCCGCTTGGACATGCGCATGGAATATCCCCAAAATAAGCGAATAAGAATCATTCGCAGACTATGGGCGAGCGACTCCCGACAGAGCGCCTCGCCGAACGGCGACGCTTCTGGCCGCCTTTTCGCCTAAATGCAAGTGACTCTCAGTAGCGTGTGGCGCGGAGGTGTAAATCTGGCGCTGGGGCGGCGCGGCCGCCGGTGGCGACGTCGCCGGCGGTCTCAGGCGCTGCCGAGGTGGACAGTGAGGGACTAGATCGGCTCAAGCATGTCGGCGAGCGCCAGCACCGCCGTCCACGTCCGCCCCGTGATCCGCGTGCCGAGGGTCTTCTCGACCAGGCTGGTGGTCAGTTTCGAGCCGCCGACGCCGTCGGGATAGATCGCATAGATCTGGCGGCTTTCGGCCCGCGCCTGTTCGGTCCCGCGGATCGCCGCGCGCAGGGCGCCCATGGCCTTCTTGTCGGGGGTGTCCTTGCAGAACAGGGTCATCAGCCAGCCCGGATCGGCCGCCGCGAAGTCCGGGAACGGGTTGGCCGCGACCAGGGCCCGCCAGGCCTCGGCGGTGCGGACATAGACATCGGTGCGCAGGCCCAGGCGCGCCATCAGCTCGGTTTCGATCTGGGTCTGAAGTTCCGCGCCGGTGCGCTCGCCGCTCTCGAACACCAGGTCGCCGACCTTGGGGCCCATGCGGACTTCGGTGTGGCCGAGATCGGTCAACAGGCCGGTCAGCTCGTCGGCGGTGATCAGACGACCACCGGCGGCGTTGACGCCGCGCAGCAGGGCGATGTGGAGGGACATGGTCGGGCCTTTCGAACGAGGCGGCTGTTTAAGCCCTGGGCGGGCCGCCGTCGCGGGGGATTTGTGGCCGGCGCTTGCGTCCAGCCCTACGACTTGCCCTTTCCCCCGCCGAACTTGAAGATCCCGATCCCCAGGGCGATCCCCAGCAGCAGGCCTATCGCCATGTTGTGGATGATGGCGCCGAAGATCACGCCGACGATCAGCCCCATGGGCAGGCCCAGTACGCCGGTCTTGTTCATCGAAGGTCCTTGGAAATCGGGTTGGAAGGGAAGCGGCGGGCGTCAGGCGCCGGGCCATTCGTCGAGCATATCGGCCAGCACGTCGAGGGGCATGGTGCCGGCGGTGAGGCCGGCGTCGTGGAAGCCTTTCAGGCTGAACTTCGCGCCCAGGCGCTTTTGCGCGCGGGCGCGGCTGTCGGTCCAGGTGCGCCAGCCCAGCATGTAGCTCGACGCCTGGCCCGGCTGCACGCAGTAGCGCTCGACCTCGCGGGTGACCGAGGTCTCGGCGTCGCCCAGGGTCTGCGACATGTAGGTTATGGCCTGCTCGCGGCTCCAGCGCTTGGCGTGGATGCCGGAGTCGAGCACCAGGCGGCTGGCGCGAAACAGCATCGAGGCGACGTAGCCCAGCTGGCCCAGCGGATCGTCCTTGTAGGCGCCCATCTCGTCGGCCAGCTGCTCGGCATAGAGCGCCCAGCCCTCGGAATAGCCCGAGAAGATCGGCAGTCGGCGCAGGGTGGGGATGCCCGGCGCTTCCATCATCAGGGCGTTCTGCAGGTGGTGGCCGGGGATCGCCTCGTGGAACACCAGGGTCGGCAAATCAAAGCGCGGCTGCTCGGCCGTGTCGCGCAGGTTGATCGAGAACAGGCCGGGCCGCGAGCCGTCGAGGCTGGGCGGGGTGTAGTAGGCGCCGGGCGCGCCGGCCTCGATCGACGGCGGGATGCGCTGGATCTTCACCCCGGCCTTGGGCAGGTGACCGAAGTAAGTGGGGAGTCGCTCGCGCATGGCCGCGACCTTGGTCTCCAGATCGGCCAGCAGGGCCGCGCGGCCGGCGTCGTCGTTCGGATAGAGGTTGGCCGGGTCGCGGCGTAGGGCGGCGATGCGGGCGCCGACCGAGCCCTTGGTCAGGCCGCGGGCCTTCAGGATCGTGTCGGCGCGGGCCGTGAAGCGGGCGACGAGGTCGAGACCCAGGCGATGGATCTCGTCGCCGGCCAGGTCGGTGGTCGTCGCCGCGCGCACGGCGAAGCGGTAATAGGCCTCGCCGTCGGGCAGCCGCCAGACGCCGGCGTCGTGCGTCGCGGTCGGCAGGGCGGCGCTCAGCAGCTGCGCCTGGCGGCGCAGGGCGGGATAGACCTCGGTCTCGACGATCCTGGCGGCGCGGGCCTCCCAGTCGCCGGCGATGGCCTTGGCGCTGGTGCGCCGGGTCAGGCCGACGACCAGTTCCGAACTGGCCGGGGCGGGGGCCAGCATGGTTTGGAATTGCGAGAGGGTGGTGCGCAGCACGAAGTCCGGCGGCGTCGCGCCCCTGGCGAAGTCGGCGCGGGCCCGGGCGGTCTCCTGGTCGAGCAGCACGGCGAAGGCCGACAGGCGCGACAGATAGGCCTGCGCGTCGGCCGCGTCACCTACCGGATGGGTGTCGGCCAGGAAGCCCGGCACGCTGCGATAGGCGCCGGTCAGCTGCGAGATCACATAGGGCGCGGCCACCCCGACATCGGGATTGCCGTAGGGCGTATCGAAGCTCTGCAGCGTGGTGTCGGCCATGTAGGCGGCCGAGCGCAGGTTGACCCGGTCCATACCGGTCAGGGACTTGGCGTCGAAGGTCGCCAGGTCCTTGCGCAGGTCTTCGAAGATCTGGCGGGTGCGCAGCAAGCCGGCCGGCGAGCGGTCGTCGAGCTTGCCGCGGGCGGCGGCGTTGGGGCCGGCGTCCAGGCCCGTCAGGGTCATCAGCTGCGGCGAGTCGAGCATCGCCCGCTGGATCAGCCGCTCGAGCACGCCGGTCAGGCGTTCGCCTTCAGTGTCGCGCGCCAGGGCGGGCAGGGGCGCCGCGACGAGGGCGGCTGCGGACAGCATGAAGGAACGACGGTTCGCCATGCTCCGGTTGTAGCGCGCCTTGCGCTTCGCGCCAGGGGTGAAGCTCGGGAAGGCGTCTCGCGAGAACCTCGCCCTTCGACAGGCTCAGGGTGAGGTTCTCTACTGCGAGGCTCTGCAATGGTCCTCATCCTGAGCTTGTCGAAGGACGAGGACCACGCATGGCGTATAGTTCAGCAGCTTACGGCCGCAGCAGCACCTTGCCGGTCTTACCCGGGGTCAGCGAGGCCTTCACGGCGTCGGACACCTGGTCGAGGCCATAGACGCCGTCGGTCGGCAGCTTCAGCTTGCCGGTCGCCACCTGGGTCAGCAGCTCGCCGATCAGCTTGCGGCGCAGGTCCGGCGCCATGGTCGCCGAGACGGTCGAGCCCCAGAAGCCCTTCACGGTCAGCTGCTTGAAGATCACCGCGCCCGACGAGATCTGCATCGGCTCGCCGGTCATCGAGCCGAACGAGACCAGCAGGCCGTTCTCGCCCAGCAGGTCGGCCATGTCGCCCGAGGCGGTTCCGCCGATCGAGTCCACGGCCGCCTTGATCGGCGCGCCGCCGGTCAGTTCGGCGACCTTGGCCTTCCAGTCCGGGTCGGCGGTGGAGACGGCGTTGTCGATGCCGAGGTCCGTCAGCTCGGCCACGCCGGCGTCGCGGCGCACGAGGTTGATCACGTTGACGCCGCGAGCCTTGGCCAGCATGGCCAGGGTCTTGCCGACCGCGCCGTTGGCGGTGTTCTGGGCGACCCAGTCGCCTTCTGCGACGCCGAGCGACTCAAGGAGCGTGATGGCGCTGAACGGCATGGCGATCAGCTGGGCGGCGGCTTCGTCCGGAATGGCGTCGGGCACGGGCACCAGGCCGGCGGCCGAGGCGATGAAGTATTCGGCCCAGCTGCCATGAACCCCGGCCACGGCGAAGCGCTGGCCGACCAGGGCGGCGTCCACGCCGTCGCCCACGGCGTCGACGATGCCGACCGCCTCGCTGCCGCCGATGGCGGGCAGGGCGGGCTTGTAGCCGTAGTTGCCGCGCACGGTCCAAAGGTCGTGGTTGTGGATCGGCGACAGCAGGGTGCGGATGCGGACCTTGCCGGGGCCGGGCTCGGGGATCGGGCTGTCGGCCAGGGCCAGGACTTCGGCCGGGTCGCCGAACACGTCGTGGATCGCGCTGCGCATGGGGGTCTTCCTTCTTGTTGTCTTGTTGTCTTGGGGGGATGCGGCTCAGGCGGCCGCGAGCATCTGTTCGGTGGTTCGCAGGGCCTCGCGCAGCGGGCCCTGGTCCTTGGAAAGCTTGGCCAGGATGGCCGCGCCCAGCCACAGGGCGTACATCGCCCGGGCGGTGGCGACCGGATCGCCGGACCCGGGCAGGGAGCGGTCGTCGCGGCCCTCGACGATGACGGCGGCGATGCGGCGCACCAGGCGCTCGACGCCGGTGTTGAGGATCTGCCGCATGTCTTCCGACAGGTCGGAGATCTCGGCCGCGAGCTTCACCACCAGGCAGCGGTCGGCCATGCCGCAGGCCGCGTCGGTGTCCAGCCACACGGCCCAGTAGGCCATCAGCTTGTCGCGGCCGCTGGCGCTGGTGTCGAACAGGCCGGCGAGCTTGACGCCGTATTCGGCGCAGTAGTCGTCCAGCAGGGCGCAGCCGAACGCCTCCTTGGAGGCGAAGTAGTAATAGAACGAGCCCTTCGGCACGCCGCTGGCGTCCAGCAGCTCCTTCAGCCCCATGCCGCCGAACCCTTGGCGCAGCACGAGCTCGCGGCCGGTGGCCAGGATGTGCTCGCGGGTAAGTTCGGACTTCTTGCGGGCGGCGGTCATGAGGGCTGTATGGCGGATAATAGACCGGTCGTCTAGTTTTGCGTTTTTGACCCCCGCTCCTTTGATCGTCATCCCGGCCGAAGGGCTGCGCAGCAGACCGTAGAGCCGGGACCCAGGGGGCTGGGCGCAGCGGTTGGATTCGCAGGCGGTGGTGGCCGTCGCGTTGCGGGTGGCCCCTGGGTCCCGGCTCTCCGCTTCGCTACGGCCGGGATGACGAATGTGTGTGGGGTGAGGGTGTGCTCGGCGCTGGCCCCCTCCGGCCCTCCGGGCCACCTCCCCCAGAGGGGGAGGATCTGCGCCGCACAAGATGCTCCCCCTCTGGGGGAGCTGTCGCGGAGCGACTGAGGGGGGCTACCCCGCCCCCACCAACCGCAGCATCTCCCGCAAGGTCGGCGTGTCATCGTCGCGCCGCCACGCGAGCCCCGTCTCCAGCGTCGGCGGATCGCGCACCTCGATATAGGCCACGCCCGCCCGCGCCAGGTTTCGCAGCGAGGCCGGCACCAGGGCCACGCCGAGCCCGGCCGAGACCAGGCTGATGATGGTCTGCATCTGGATGGCCTCCTGCACGATGTGGGCGGGACGGCCCAGGCGGGCGAAGTAGCCGGTGACCAGGTCGTGGAAGGCCGGCGCGACGGTGCGGGGGAAGAGGATCAGCGGCGCATCGACGATGGCCTCCGGCACGAGCACCCCGTCCTCGACCGTCAGCCGGCCGTCCTCGATCCAGGCGGCCGGGGCGGCGGCGACCAGGGGTTCGGAGACCAGGCGCTGGTAGGCGAGCGGCTCGGGCAGGGCGCGGTCGGACGGCGGGATGATGATGCCGGCATGGCGCTCGCCGGCGACGATGGCGGGGATCTGCACGTCGCTGGTGGCTTCGACCAGGCGGATTTCGACGTCCGGATAGGCCCGCGAATAGCGGCTGACCAGGTCGGGCAGCACGCTGTAGTCGGCGGTGCTGACGAAGGACAGCGACAAGAGGCCCGTCTGGCCGTCGCGCAGCCGCCGGGCGGTGGTCGGCAGTTCGTCGACGGCGGCCAGGGCGGCCAGCACGTCCGGCAGCCAGGCTTCGCCCAGGGGGCTAAGCCGCACGCTGCGCTTGGAGCGCACGAACAGGGGCGCGCCCAGGGTCTTTTCCAGCGCCATGATCGACTGGCTGAGCGGCGGCTGGGTCATGCCCAGGCGCTCGGCCGCGCGGCCGAAGTGCAGGGTCTCGGCGACGGCCGTGAAGTGGCGCAGCGGGCGGATGTCCATTTAATATCTCTGGCGACCTAATGTCGCCGTTCTAATATATTTTGAAAGCGCCGTGCAGGGGCGTAATAACCCCACAGCCGACACTGAGATTTTCCCATGCCTCCCTATCGCTCACGCACCTCCACCCACGGCCGCAACATGGCCGGCGCCCGCGGCCTGTGGCGCGCCACCGGCATGAAAGACAGCGATTTCGGCAAGCCGATCATCGCTGTCGCGAATAGTTTCACCCAGTTCGTCCCGGGCCACGTGCACCTGAAGGACCTGGGCCAGCTGGTCGCCCGCGAGATCGAGGCCGCCGGGGGCGTGGCCAAGGAATTCAACACCATCGCCGTCGATGACGGCATCGCCATGGGCCATGGCGGCATGTTGTATTCGCTGCCCAGCCGCGAACTGATCGCCGATGCGGTCGAGTACATGGTCAACGCCCACTGCGCCGACGCGATCGTCTGCATCTCCAACTGCGACAAGATCACGCCCGGCATGCTGATGGCCGCCATGCGCCTGAACATCCCCGTCGTCTTCGTCTCGGGCGGGCCGATGGAGGCCGGCAAGGTGCAGATCAAGGGCGCGATCCGCTCGCTGGACCTGGTCGACGCCATGGTCGTGGCCGCCGACGACAAGTACACGGATGAGGAAGTCGAGGCGATCGAGAAGGCCGCCTGCCCGACCTGCGGCTCGTGCTCGGGCATGTTCACCGCCAACTCGATGAACTGCCTGACCGAAGCTCTGGGCCTGTCGCTGCCGGGCAATGGCTCGGTCCTGGCCACTCACGCCGATCGCGAGGCCCTGTTCAAGGAAGCCGGCCGGCTGATCGTCGACCTGTGCCAGCGCTGGTACGAGCAGGACGACGCCACGGCCCTGCCGCGCGGCATCGCCACCCGGGCCGCGTTCGAGAACGCCATGAGCCTGGACATCGCCATGGGCGGCTCGACCAACACCGTGCTCCACCTGCTGGCCGCCGCCAGCGAGGGCGAGGTCGAGTTCTCGATGGCCGACATCGACCGGCTGTCGCGTCGCGTGCCCTGCCTGTCGAAGGTGGCCCCGGCCAAGAGCGACGTGCACATGGAAGACGTCCACCGGGCCGGCGGCGTGCCCGCCATCCTGGGCGAGCTGGAGAAGGGCGGCCTGATCGACGCGACCCAGCCGACCGTCCACGCCGCGACCATGGCCGAGTCCCTGGCGCGCTGGGACATCGGCCGCACCAACAGCGGCACGGCCCAGGAGTTCTTCCGCGCCGCGCCCGGCGGCAAGCCGACCCAGATCGCCTTCAGCCAGGCCGCGCGCTGGGAGGACCTCGACCTCGACCGCGAGAAGGGCGTCATCCGCTCGGTCGAGCACCCGTTCTCCAAGGACGGCGGCCTGGCCGTGCTGTTCGGCAACCTGGCCCCGGAAGGCTGCATCGTGAAGACGGCCGGGGTCGACGAGTCGATCCTGACCTTCCGCGGTACGGCCCGGGTGTTCGAAAGCCAGGAAGACGCCGTCAGCGGCATCCTGGGCGGCAAGGTCACGGCCGGCGAGGTCGTGGTCATCCGCTACGAAGGCCCCAAGGGCGGTCCGGGCATGCAGGAGATGCTGTACCCGACCACCTATCTGAAATCGAAGGGCCTGGGGGCGGCTTGCGCCCTGATCACCGACGGCCGCTTCTCGGGCGGCACCTCGGGCCTGTCGATCGGCCACGTCTCGCCGGAAGCCGGCGAGGGCGGCCTGATCGCCCTGGTCGAGACCGGCGACTCGATCCTGATCGACATCCCCAACCGCGGCATCCAGCTGGAAGTCTCCGACGCGGTGCTGGCCGAGCGCCACGCCGCCCAGCTGGCCCGCGGCAAGGACGCCTGGAAGCCGAAGGACCGCAAGCGCGAGGTCTCGCCGGCCCTGCGGGCCTATGCGGCCATGACCACCAACGCCGCGCGCGGCGCGGTGCGGGATGTAAGCCAGGTCGAGCGGGGGTAGTTCTCGCTTCTGGATTTGGGAGGTGATGGGTCTCGAGCCGCATCGCCTCCCAAACACCGAGCATCCCCGCGAAGGCGGGGATCCAAGCGGCGCCAGCGGATGAACCGCGGCCGCGCCCCATCCTGAACGTCAGCTTGGGTCCCCGCCTTCGCGGGGATGAGCGGATTTATTGCGGGTGGAAGGGGAGGGCTTCCGCTCCTCTAGATCGCCACCCGCTTGGCGATCGCGTCGCGGCGGGCGCTGGTCTCCTGCTGGGCCCGCTCGACCGCTTCGGTCTCTGTCGCGTGCAGCAGGTGTTCGATCACCCGTTCCAGGTGGTCGCGCATGGCCTGGCGGGCGGCGGCGGGGTCTCGGGCCTTCAGGGCGTCGACCACGCGGCGGTGCTCGGCGATGCGCGGCTCCAGCCCCATGCCGCGGGCGCGGGCCAGGATGTTGCGGGCCAGGGGCGAGCGGTTGCGCCAGTCCCATAGGTTCTCGATCGTGGCGATGATCGCGCCGTTGCCGGTGGCGCCGGCGATCACGAGGTGGAACTCGCGGTCGGCGTCCTCGCCCCGGATCTCCTCTTCCTCGTGCATGCGATCCAGCAGGCTTTCCAGCTGGGCGATCTGCTCTTCGGTGATCGAGGTGGCGGCGAGCGCCGCGGCCTCGCCCTCGAACAGGCGGCGGGCCTCGATCAGCTCGAAGGCGCCGATTTCAGCATCCCGCTCGGCCGGCTGCGGCGCGACGGGGCGCACGTCGCCGGTGACATAGATGCCCAGGCCGTGGCGAGCCTCGATCATGCCCAGCATTTCCAGGGCGATCATCGCCTCGCGCAGGGTGGGGCGGGACACGCCGAACTGCTCGGCCAGTTCGCGCTCGGTCGGCAGGCGGTCGCCCAGCTTGTACTGGCCCGCCTCGATGGCGTCGGCCACGGTGTCCGCGATCTTGCGGTAGAGCTTGACGTTGTCCGACATGGGGTCCTGGAATCGACGCGCGGAACCTTAAGGTTCGACACCGATAACATAACCCTTGTCGGACGCCCCGGCTATTTGGTCTGACAAGATCGCGGCGGCGATCTCACCAATCCCGCGCTTACCAATCGTGCATCGAGCCGTCTTCGCGGCGGGCCACGGGCAGATAGGCCCGGCTGTAGGGATATTTCGCCGCCAGGGCCTCGTCGATGTCGACCCCCAGGCCCGGCGCCTCGCCCGGATGCAGCATGCCGCCTTCGAAGCTGTAGGCGTGCGGGAACACCGCGTCGGTCTCGGCCGTGTGGCGCATGTATTCCTGGATCCCGAAGTTGGGGATCGACAGGTCGAAGTGCAGGGCCGCGGCCATGCAGACGGGCGAGAGGTCGGTGGCCCCATGGCAGCCGGTGCGCACGCCGTGCATGTCGGCGAAGGCGGCCACGCGGCGCAGGTGGGTGATGCCGCCGGCGTGCACCACGGTGGCGCGGATGTAGTCGATCAGCTGTTCCTCGATCAGCTGCTTGCAGTCCCAGATCGAGTTGAAGATCTCGCCCACGGCCAGCGGGGTGGTGGTGTGCTGGCGGATCAGGCGGAAGTTGGCCTGGTTCTCGGCCGGGGTGGCGTCCTCCATCCAGAACGGCCGGTAGGGCTCCAGGTCCTTACCCAGCCGGCCGGCCTCGATCGGGGTCAGGCGATGGTGCACGTCGTGCAGCAGGTGGACGTCCCAGCCCAGTTTCTCGCGTGCCGCCTCGAACAGCGGCGGCACGCTGCGCAGGTACTTCTCGGTCGACCAGACGCTCTCGCTGGGAAGGTCGGCGTCGGCCGGCTCGTAGAAGAAGCGGTCCTTGGAGACGCCGTAGACGGTCTTCAGTCCCGGCACGCCCGATTGCAGGCGGATGGCCTTGTAGCCCTGCTCGGCATAGACGGCGGCGTTGTCGAGGGTCTCCTCGATGCTGGCCCCGTTGGCGTGGCCGTAGACCATGACGCCGGTGCGACAGGCCCCGCCCAGCAGCTGGTAGAGCGGCAGGTTCGCGATCTTGGCCTTGATGTCCCACAGGGCCATGTCGACCGCCGCGATCGCCGACATCGTCACCGGCCCGCGCCGCCAGTAGGCGCCCTTGTAGAGGAACTGCCAGATGTCCTCGATCTGGTGGGCGTCGCGGCCGATCAGGCAGGGGATGACGTGGTCGTTGAGATAGCTGGCCACCGCCAGTTCACGGCCGTTGAGGGTGGCGTCGCCAATCCCGTGGACGCCGTCGCTGGTCTCGATCTTCAGGGTGACGAAGTTGCGCCCCGGACAGGTGACGATGACCCTGGCGGCGGTGATCTTCGGCATCGGCGTCCTTCCGCGGCGGCGCCGGTACGCGGCGACATGTCTTCCCGTCATCTCGTTTAAACGGGGCGGGGTGGTTGTCAATCCAATGGTCAGACCAATTGGTCGGCAAAGACTCGACCACGATGAGGCGCGCGGCGGACGGGCGCCTCACAAAAGGGCGCCTATATCGGTCCAAATAATATCGATACATAAGTGTTGACATATTTTCGACCCAGACCCCAGCCTGGGCGTCGACCCGCCATCAGAGCGGGCGTGACCATGCATGCACTGGGGACCTGCTATGCGTACCGACCTGAAGATCCTGCTTTCCACGGCGGCGCTCGCCGCCCTGGCCGCGCCGCTGGGGGCGGCCGCTCAAACCGCTACGCCCGCGCCGGCCGCCGACGAGACGGTCGAGGAGATCGTCGTCACCGCGCTGAAGCGCTCGACCACCCTCCAGACCACGCCGATGGCCATCAGCGCCGTCACCGGAGACAGCCTGCAGAAGATCGGCGCCACCGGCCTGCAGGACTATTTCCGCGCGGTGCCGGGCGTGAACCTGACCCAGGGCCAGCTTGGCCAGAGCCGCGTGACCATCCGCGGCGTGCAGGGCTCGGGTGAGGCCACCACCGGCCTCTATTACGACGAGACCTCGATCACCGGCCCCTCGGGCACCACCCAGGACCCGGCCAACAACGCCGCCGACCTCAACCTGTTCGACGTCGAGCGGGTGGAAGTGCTGCGCGGCCCGCAGGGCACGCTGTACGGCGGCGGCTCGATGGGCGGCACCATCCGGGTGATCTATTCCAAGCCCGACAGCACGCAGTTCAGCGCCTCGATGGAGGCCCAGGCCACCACCACCAAGGGCGGCTCGCAGGGCTCGTACCTGAAGGCCATGGGCAATATCCCGCTGATCGAGGGCAAGCTGGCCGCCCGCATCGTCGCCTATACCGAGGACCGCCCCGGCTATGTCGACAACGTCAAGACCGGCGCCAAGAACATCAACGACAGCCACGCCGACGGCTATCGCGCCATGCTGGGCTTCACGCCCACCGACGACATCTCGCTGGTCGTCACCAAGATCCACCAGAACTCGTCGGCCGACGACCTGCAGGGCTGGTACGACCGCCTGGGCGACTACAAGACCGACAGCGTCGTGAAGCTGCCGCTGAACACCGAAATGGACCTGACCAGCGTCACCGGCAAATGGTCGAGCCCGATCGGCGAGCTGACCGCGTCGAGCGCCTACTACAAGTACGACATGCTGCGGACGATCGACTTCACCCCGCAGTACAAGCCCTATATCGGCAGCGCCTATGGCGTGATCGGCTACCAGCCGGCCTATCTGGGCGCCTGGAACCACGAGGTGCGGCTGTCGTCGAAGGGCGAGGGCCAGTTGCAGTGGACGGTCGGCGGCTACATGGAGCTGCGCAAGGACCACATCGACAGCAACACGGTGCTGACCAGCCTGGCCACGGGCCTGCCCTACAGCCCGATGCAGTACGTGCAGGGCCGTTACGTCAACACCAACGTCAAGCAGACCGCCGAGTTCGGTGAACTGACCTGGACGCCGCCGCAGGTCGAGGGCCTGTCGCTGACGGTGGGCGCGCGCCACTACGACTACACCAAGACCACCGGCAGCGCGGGCACGCAACGCAACCTGCTGACCGGCGCCGCGCCGGCCGCCTATTCCGAGCAGACCGCCGAAGCCTCGGGCTGGGTCTACAAGTTCAACGCCAGCTACAAGATCACTTCGGACATCATGGCCTACGCCACGGCGTCCGAGGGCTTCCGGCCGGGCGGCGCCAACAACGTGCCGGGCCTCAACAGCAAGCTCGTGGTCTACAACCCCGACAGCCTGTGGAACTATGAGGCGGGCCTGAAGACCAGCTGGCTGGGCGGCAAGCTGACCGCCAACACCGCCGTCTACCGCATCGACTGGAAGAACCGCCAGACCAGCGCCATCACCGCCGACGGCCTCTATTCCTTCATTACCAACGCCGGCGCGGCGCGGATCCAGGGTATCGAGCTCGAGGTCTCGGCCCGTCCGATCCACGGCCTCTCGCTGAACGGTTCGGTGGGCTACACCAAGGCCGAGCTGACCGAGGACCAGGCCAACGCCAACATCCTGGTCGACGGCTCGACCGGCAAGAAGGGCGACCGCATCGCCAACGTGCCCGACTGGACGGCCGCGGCCTCGGCTCAATACACGTGGCCGCTGCCTGTGGCGGGCCTGAACGGCCTGGTGCGCGCCGACTACGCCTATACCGGCGACATGGTCTCCACCTTCCGCCCGACCTACGTCTACTACGACAAGTTCGGCGGCTTCAGCACGGTGAACCTGCGGGCCGGGGTCGAGGGCGAGGGCTGGGGCGTCTACGCCTTCGTCAGCAATCTCACCGACGCCGAGGGCATCATGAACAAGAACAGCAACGTCGGGTACCAAGACCTGCTTTATGGATTGACCCCGCGCACCTTCGGGGTGAACGCCCGTCGGAAGTTCTGATCGATCTCTAAGGTCGTCATCCCGGAAGCCTCGCAGAGGCTATCCGGGACCCAGGGGCGGACGCACTGCGGTTGCCCCTGGGTCCCGGCTCTCCGCTTCGCGAAGTTTACCCTCGGGCGCGCTTTGCGCGACCCGGGGGGCCGGGATGACGAGAGTTTTCAGCGTAAAACCAGAAGGGCGCGGTCCGCCGCGCGAGCCGCATGACCTTGACCCCGAAGCTCACCCTCGCCGCCGCCCTGGCCCTGCTGGCCGCCCCGGCGATGGCCGCGCCGTTGAACGTCCCGGCGACGGCGACCGCCATCAAGGCCCAGCTGGACCGCGACTACCCGCAGCTCGACGCGCTCTACAAGGACATCCACGCCCATCCGGAACTCGGCTTCCAGGAGGTCGAGACCGCCAAGAAGCTTGCGGCCGAGATGCGCAGCCTGGGCTTCACGGTGACCGAAGGCGTCGGCAAGACCGGCGTGGTGGCCGTGCTCAAGAACGGCGAGGGTCCCAGCGTTCTCGTGCGCACCGAGCTCGACGCCCTGCCGATGGAAGAGAAGACGGGCCTGCCCTACGCCAGCCGCGCCAAGACCACCTGGAACGGCGCCGAGGTGTTCGTCGCCCACTCCTGCGGCCACGACGTGCACATGGCCGCCTGGATCGGAACCGCCCGCCAGCTGGTCGCCCAAAAGGCCAGGTGGAAGGGGACGCTGGTGTTCGTCGCCCAGCCGTCGGAAGAGACGGTCAGCGGCGCCAAGGCGATGATCAGCGACGGCTTCTTCGAGAAGTTCGGCAAGCCCGACTACGGCTTCGCCCTGCACGTCGGTCCCGGCGCGGCGGGGCAGGTCTATTACAAGGCCGGCGTCCTGACCTCGACCTCCGACGCCCTGGAGCTGACCTTCAACGGCCGCGGGGCGCACGGCTCGATGCCGGCCGCCTCGATCGACCCGGTGATGATGGCCGCCCGCTTCACCGTCGATGTTCAGAGCGTGATCAGCCGCGAGAAGGATCCGGCGGCGTTCGGCGTCGTCACGGTCGGCTCAATCCAGGCCGGCAGCGCCGGCAACATCATTCCCGATAAGGCCAAGGTGCGCGGCACCATCCGCACCCAGGACGACGGCGTGCGCACCAGGATCCTCGACGGCGTGACCCGCACCGCCAAAGCCGTGGCCGAGATGTCGGGCGCGCCCGCGCCGGACCTCCAGCTGATCCCCGGCGGCAAGGCGGTGGTCAACGACGCGGCCCTGACCGAGCGCACCGCCGCCGTCTTCAAGGCCGCCTTCGGCAAGGACGCGGTCGCCGTGCCGTCGCCCGGCTCGGCCAGCGAGGACTATTCGGAGTTCATCATCGCCGGCGTGCCCTCGGTCTACTTCTCGATCGGCGGCTTCGATCCCAAGGCGATGGAAGAGGCCAAGGCCGCCGGCAAGCCGCTGCCCGTCAACCACTCGCCCTTCTTCGCCCCGGTCCCCGAGCCGAGCATCCGCACAGGCGTCGAGGCCATGACCCTGGCGGTGATGAACGTGATGGCGAAGTAGGGGATCAGTCGGGGCGTTCCGCGCCGTGCTTGATCCGTATGACTTGCACCATCCCGCCTTTCACCCGGTAGCGCACGACGTAAGGCGCCACCGCCACCAGTTCGCGGACGTCTCCACCAGCGGGACGTCCGCGATGAGGGTGGAACGCCAGGGCTTCGACGGCGGCGATCAATCGGATAGCCAGGCGCTGCGCCGCGATGGGGCGAACCTGTCCGATATAGGCGCGGATGCCCTCTAGATCGCGTCGAGACCTGATCGACCAGGCGACCTTGAAAGCAGGCGCGTCTTGGTCGGTCATCGGCCGCTGTCAGTCACGCTCGGGTGGCGGGACTTCCTCAGGCGTGCCCCAGGACAACAGCCACGCCTTTATCTTCTCGTGCGAAATCGTCCGGCCTGCTTCCAGGTCGGCCAGACCTTCAGCGTCGGCCGCGGCTTCGGCGGCGTCGTCGCTATCGTCGAAAATGGACGGTTCGGCTTTCATCGCGCAGTCAGCCTAACACGAAATCCGCCAGAGGCGTCTCACGCCTTCCGCAGATACCCCTCCAGCACGTCCAGCGCATGCTGCAGCCGCGCCCGGCGCCATTCGGGCGTGGTCATGTCGGTGTCGAGCGTCGCCGACAGCGACCAGCCGTTGGCCAGGTGGAAGCGGCTCATGGCGGCGATGGTGACGTAGATCTGGATCGGGTCGAGGTTTTCGCGGAACAGGCCCTGGGCCTGGCCGCTCTCGATCAGCCGCTCGATGGTGCGGCGCAGGGGGAAGGCCGTCTCGGTGACCTTCCGCGATTGCGCCACGAACCGCCCCTGCAGCAGGTTCTCGTTGCGCAGCAGGCCCTCGAACTTCGGGTTCTTCTCGAAATACTCGAAGGTGAAGCGCTGCAATTCGAGGAAACCGGCCATCGGCTTGTCGAAGTCGATCTTCAGCTCGGCTTCGCGGTTGCGCAGGTCCTCGTAGGCGCTTTCCAGCACGGCGACATAGAGGCCCTTCTTGTCGCCGAAGTAGTGGTAGAGCATGCGGATGTTGCACTTGGCGGCCTTGACGATCCGCTCGATGCGCGCGCCCGCGAACCCGGCTTGAGAGAACTCCTTCAGCGCCGCCGACATGATCGCCTTGCGGGTCCGCTCGGCGTTGCGCTTGCGCGGGGCCGGGGCGTCGGGGGCGACCTCGTGATCGGCGTCGGACAAGGGGGCGGTCTCCAGCGTCGCCAAGGGGGAGGGCGTCAGGGCAGTTTGGCCCCGGATTCGATCCAGGCGCCAAGCTTGGCCCGCTCCTCATCGGTCATATGGGTCTCGTTGCCAAGCGGCATGCTGGTGCTGATCACAGCGCGCTCACGGATCTTGGGCGCATAGCGGACGATGTGCTCGGCGCTGTCGAAGGTCGCGCCATTGGGCGGGGCCGAGAAGCCGCGATGGGTGGGGGCGGCGCTGTGGCAGGTCACGCAGTGCTTCTGCACGATGGCCTGGGCCTCGAAGAAGCTGACCGGCCCCAGCACGGCGGGGGTCTTGGGCTTCTGGCTGACGATCACGCTGACGGCGAACATCAGCATGGCCCCGTAGAACAGGAAGTCGTGCCGGATGATCCCGTGGTGGCGCAGGTTGAAGAAATGGCGGATCGAGATCCCCGCCACGCCGATCAGCGCCAGCAGCAGCCAGGCCTTCGGGTGGCCGGTGATGGCCGGATAGTGGTTGCTGATCATGATGAACAGGATCGGCAGGGTCATGTAATTGTTGTGCACCGACCGCTGCTTGCCCGCCGCGCCCAGGCGCGGATCGACGGGGCGGCCCGCCAGCATATCGGCGACGATCTTCCGCTGGTTGGGGATGATGGTCAGGAAGACGTTGGCCGCCATGGCCGTGCCGATGATCGCGCCGACATGGATGAAGGCCCCGCGGTCGGTGAAGAGGTGCTGCAGGGCGTAGGCCGCGCCGATCAGGGCGGCGAACCAGACGATCCCGAACAGGCGCGGGCGCTCCACCAGCGGCGAGCGGCAGAGGCCCTCGTAGACGGCCAGGCCGCCGAAGATGAAGGCCAGGCCCACGCCCACCGCCTGCCAGTGGCTGAAGGCGTGCTTGGTCGGGTCGATCAGATAGACCGGCGCGCCCCAGTAGTAGAGCACGAACAGCAGAGCAAAGCCCGACAGCCAGGTGGTGTAGGCCTCCCACTTGAACCAGTGCAGGTGGTCCGGCATGTGCGGCGGGGCCGTCATGTACTTCTGCGAGTGGTAGAAGCCGCCGCCGTGCACGGCCCAAAGCTCGCCCTTCACCCCGTCTTTCGGGGGCTCGGGCGCGCGCAGATTATTGTCGAGCCAGACGAAGTAGAACGAGGCCCCGATCCAGGCGACGCCCGCGATCACGTGCAGCCAGCGGAGCGCCAGGTTGAGCCAGGCGGCGAGATCGTAGTCCATCTATTGCGTCACGGCGTCTTGGATGCGGAGTTTGGAGATGAGGCCGATCTGCTGGATCGCCTCGGCGATCTCGGCCTCGCGGTCGTTGGAAAGGCGGGCCTGCATGGCCCGCAGGATCGAGCTCTTGTCGTTCAGACGCGCGCAGATGATGAACGGAAAGCCGAAGCTTTTCCCGTAAGCGGCGTTGAGATCGTGGAAGCGGGCGAACTCTTCGGGCGTCAGCTTGTCGAGGCCGGCGCCGGCCTGCTCGGCCGTGCTCTCGGCGGTCAGCGCCCGGGCGATGGCGGCCTTGCCGGCCAGTTCGGGGTGGGCGCGGATCAGGGCCAGCTTGTCGTCGACGGAGGCGGCGTTCAGCACGTCCATCATCGCGCTGTGCATGGCCTCGACGCTGGCGAACGGCCGGGCGTCCCAGGCGCGTTCGACGACCCACGGCGACAGCTCGAAGGCGAAGCCCAGGGCGGTGACAAAACCCGTCTGGTTCATGCTGTTGAGGCGAGCCAGGGTGAGGGGCGGGGCGCTCATGCCGTGGCTCCGTATGGATGCGTCGCGATCCAGTGGCGGGCGATGTCGATCCGCTTTGCCACCCAGACCTTGTCGTGGCTGGTCACGTGTTCGAGGAACCGCCGCAGGGCCATGATCCGCGCCGGCTTGCCGACGATGCGGCAGTGCAGGCCGATGCTCATCATCTTTGGCGCGGTCTCGCCCTCCAGCCAGAGGGCGTCGAAGGCGTCGCGCAGATAGGCGAAGAACTGGTCGCCGCTGTTGAAGCCCTGGGGCGCTGCAAACCGCATGTCGTTGGTGTCGAGCGTATAGGGCACGATCAGCTGGGCGCGGCCGTGCTGGTCGTCCCAGTAGGGCAGGTCGTCGCTGTAGCTGTCGGCGTCGTAGACGAAGCCGCCTTCCTGGGCGACGAGGCGGGCGGTGTTGGGGCTCGTGCGGCCCTGGTACCAGCCGAGCGGACGTTCGCCCGTCAGCTTCTTGTGCACCTCGATGGCCTTCTCGATGTGCTCGCGCTCCAGGTCTTCGGGGAAGTGCTGGTAGTCGATCCAGCGATAGCCGTGGCTGGCGATCTCCCAGCCGGATTTCATCATCGCCTCGACCACGTCCGGGTGCCGCTCCATGGCCTGGGCGACGCCGTAGACGGTCAGCGGCAGGCCGAACTCCTCGAACAGGCGCCGGATGCGCCAGAAGCCGGCGCGAGAGCCGTATTCGTAGAGGCTCTCCATCGACATGTGCCGCGCGCCCTCGATGGGCTGGGCGCCGACCATCTCCGACAGGAAGTATTCGCTGACGGGGTCGCCGTGCAGCACGCTGCGCTCGGCGCCTTCCTCATAGTTCAGCACGAACTGCACCGCCACGCGCGCGCCGTTGGGCCATTGGGCGTGCGGCGGGTGTTCGCCGTAGCCGACGAGGTCGCGGGGGTAGGGGGTCATTCCATTCCCCCGAAAATTTTCACGTCATCCCGGCCGTAGCGAAGCGAAGAGCCGGGACCCAGGGGCCGCCGCATTGCCACTTGCCCCTGGGTCCCGGATCGGCCTTCGGCCGTCCGGGATGACGAGGTTTTTTGTACGGAGATGCTCATCCGAACACCCCCGCCGCCGCGTCCACGCCGGCCCCGGCGGGAGCGACGAAGCCCTCCCACCTCAGCACCGCCTCCAGCGCCGCAAGGGTCTGCAGAACCGCGTGCTTGCGAGCGTTCACGCCCATGGTCCCGATCCGCCAGATCTTTCCCGCAAGAGGCCCGAAGGCCGCGCCGATCTCGATCTCGAACTCGGCGCGCATGCGGGCCTTGACCCGGTCGTAGTCGACGCCGGCCGGGGCGATCACGCCGGTGACGTTGGCCATCTTGTGGGCCTGGTCGCCATAGACCTGGAGGCCCAGGGCCTCGATGCCAGCGGTCATGGCGGAGCCTGCCTGGGCGTGGCGGGCGAAGCGGGTCTCGAGCCCTTCCTCCAGCACGATCCGCGCGCATTCGCGGGCGGCGAACAGCATGCTGGCCGCCTCGGTGTGGTGGTTCAGGCGCTTGTCGGACCAGTAGTCCATGATCATCGCCAGGTCGAAATAGTTGGAGGCGATGCGGCGGCCGGCGCCCGCCGCGCCGGGAACGGCCAGGCCCTTCTCCACGTGGCGGCGGGAAAAGATGTGGTCGGCGGCCTTGTCGCTGATGGTGATCGGGGCCGAGCCGGAGGGACCGCCCAGGCACTTCTGCAAACCGGCGGTGACGATGTCGGCCTTCCAGGCGTCGACCGGCACGCTCATGCCGCCCAGGGTGGCGGTGGCGTCGACGTACAGAAGCGCGCCGTGACGGGCGCAGATCTCGCCGATGGCCTCGATCGGCTGGGCGATGGTGGTCGAGGTGTCGCCGTGCACGCAGGCCACCAGGCGCGGCTTTGCCCTCGCGACCGCGTCCTCTACCGCCTGCGGGTCGACGACCTGGCCCCACTCGCCCTCGACGAAGGTCACCTTGGCGTCGCAGCGCTCGGCGATCTCGGCCAGCAGCAGGCCAAAGCGCCCGGCGTTGACCACCACGATGTCGTCGCCCGGAACCAGGGTCGAGACCAGCGCCGCCTCGATCCCGGCGCGCGACGTGCCGTCGATCAGGAAGGTCCAGCGGTTGGTGGTCTGGAAGACGCCGCGATAGAGCGCCATCGTCTCGTTCATGTAGCCGGTGAACTCGGGGTCGAACTGGCCCAGCAGCTGCACCGACATGGCCCGCAGCACGCGCGGGTGCACGTTGATGGGGCCGGGACCCATCAGCAGGCGGGCGGGGTGGTCGAGTTCTTTGAAGGTGTCCATACGCCTATCCATCAGGTCGTCATCCCGGACGCCCCGCAGGGGCGATCCGGGACCCAGGGGCGGTGCGCACGGCCCCTGGGTCCCGGCTCTCCGCGCTGGCGCGCTCCGGCCGGGATGACGATGTAAATTCAGTGGAAAGCCGCTCCACGAACCCGACCATCGCCCGCGCCGCCAGGGCGCAGTCGGCGTCGGTGACGGCTTCGGCGGGGTTGTGGCTGATCCCGCCCTCGCAGCGGATGAACAGCATGGCGGTGGGGCAGAGGTCGGCGATGACCATGGCGTCGTGGCCCGCGCCGCTGGGCAGGCGGCGAACCGGGCCGCCCAGGTCGGCCACGGCGGCCGACAGCAGGTCGGTCAGGCCGGCGTCGCACGGGCTCTCGGCCAGGGCCTGCATCAGGGTGACGGAGACCGCCAAGCCGCGCCGCGCGGCGATGGCCTCGATCTCGGCGCTCACGGCTTCGACGGCGGCGTCGCGTGTGGCCGAGGTCTCGGCGCGGATGTCCATCGAGAACTCGACGGCGCCGGGAATGACGTTGAAGGCGCCGGGCAGGGCGGTCATGCGGCCGACCGTGCCCACCAGGCCGTCGGTCCCGGCCAGCGGCCCGTCGCGGCAGATGCGCTCCAGGGCCAGCACCGCCTCGGCGGCGGCGGGGCCGGGATCCTTGCGCAAGCCCATCGGCGTGGTGCCGGCGTGACCGGCTTGTCCCTTGAACCGCACCATCAGCCGCTTCTGGGCGGCGATGGCGCTGACGACGCCCAGGGCCAGCCCTTCCGCCTCCAGCACCGGCCCCTGCTCGATATGGGCTTCGAGGAAGGCGAAGATCTCGTCAGGCCGGCGGGCGGCCTGCGTCAGGCGCGTCGGGTCCAGGCCGAAGGCGGCGAAGGCCTGGGCCAGGCTCGTGCCTTCCGCGTCGGTCATCTCCATAACCTTGGGATCGACCGTGCCGGCCACGGCGCGGCTGCAAGCCATGGAGGCGGGAAAGCGCGAACCTTCTTCGTCGCCGAATGCGATGGCCTCGATGGCGAAGGGCAGGCGGCGGCCCTGGCGGTGGAAGGCCTCGACCACGTCGATCGCCAGCATCACCCCCAGCGCGCCGTCATAGCGGCCGCCGTTGCGCACGCTGTCGATGTGCGAGCCGATCAGCAGGGCCGGGGCGCCCGGCGTCTCGCCTTCGTAGCGGCCGACCAGATTGCCGGCGGCGTCGAGGCGGGCGGCCATGCCCGCCTCTTCCATCCAGAACTTCAGGGTGTCGAGGGCGGCCTTGTGGGCGCTGGTCAGGAACCGCCGCACCAGCATGTCGTCGGCCTCGCTGAAAGGCGCCGCGCCCATCAGGTCGCAGCGGGCCTTGGCCCTGACGCCGATCTCGAATTCCCGCGTCACCACGCTCCCCGCATTTCGTCGCCCCCATGGGTAGCAGGCTGCGCCCGCCCGTCCCCCTGGGCAAGCGGCGCGACGGTCAAGTCATCGCCGATTGCCCGCGCAAGCGCCAGCCAACGAGGCGGGCGCCTGTTCGTAAGTCATAAATCACTTACTTGATGATTGTCTCGCTCCCTTCCCCCTTGATGGGGGAAGGGTTGGGGATGGGGGTGATTGCTGAGTTGACGGTCGTGCGCGGCTTCAACCGCCGTATTCACCCCCACCCCTGGCCCCTCCCCCATCAAGGGGGAGGGGAAACGTGGCTTAGCCCTCCGCCGCCAGCGCCAGCCGCTTCTTCGGGAAGGCCTCGGGCAGTTCGTCGCGCAGGAAGGCCATCATCTTTTCCCGCACCTCGCAGCGCAGGTCGAAGGTCACCGGGGCGTTGCGGGCGCTGACCAGGCAGCGGACTTCCATGACCTCGGGCGTGATGTCGGTGACCTGCAGGTTCACGACCTTGCCGTCCCACAGCTTCGAGGCCCGGGCGATCTCCTCCAGCTTGGCGCGCAGGCGGTCCACCGGGGTGGCGGGATCGACATAGAGCATGGCCGTGCCGATCAGGGCGGCGTTCTCGCGGGTCCAGTTCTGGAACGGGGTCTGGATGAAGTAGCTGAGCGGCAGCACCATCCGCCGCCAGTCCCAAAGGCGCACGACCACGTAGGTGGCGTTGATCTCTTCGATATTGCCCCACTCCTTCTCGACGATGACGGCGTCGTCGATGCGGATCGGCTGGGTGACGGCGATCTGGATGCCGGCGATCAGGTTGGTCAGCAGGGGCTGCAAGGCCAGGCCCACGATCACCGAGGCCGCGCCGCCGGCCGCCAGCAGGCTGACCCCCCATTGCCGTACGCCGGGGATGGTCATCAAGGCCAGGGCCAGGGTGAAGATGCCCACGAGGATGGCCATCGCCCGCCGCAGGATGCGGATCTGGGTGATGTGCTTGCGGGCCAGCAGGTTGTCTTCGACGTCGACCTTGAAGCCCCGCAGGTAGAGGGCCGCGCCGATGTCGAGCGCGGTCATCGCCATCCAGCCCAGCAGCAGGATGAACAGCACCAGCAGCACGTGCTTGGCGGTTTCCGCCTGGGCGGCGTCGAGCGGCGCGACCGACGCCGCCGCGCCTAGGGCGGCGACCACGAAGGCCATGCGGGTGGGCCTGCGGGTGCGGGCGATCAGGGCCTGCCAGAAGGCGTCGCGCTTGGACAGCGAATGGCGCACCATCCGCACCGCAATGGCGTGGACGCTCCAGGCCAGCACGACGGCCAGGGCGATCAGCACGAGGCTGACGATCCAGGGCGGCGCCCAGGCGATCAGCCAGACGGAGTCGTTCAGCCAGTCAGGCAGCCGGTCTGCGATGGTGCTCATGACCGGGGCCAACGCGTGCGGCGCGAAGAGGCTCCAAGCTGGAGGTCTTGTCCTTGGCTTCTCCATTCACCGAGTGTCCCCGCGAAGGCGGGGACCCAAGCTGAGTCCGCGGGTGATCCGCGGCCGCGCCACATCCTGAACGCCAGCTTGGGTCCCCGCCTTCGCGGGGATGCTCGGATTTGGGGCGGGCGCGCGCGGGAAGGTGAGGGGCTGGAGCCCGTCCGGCCTTAGCCCTTCAGGAACTTGCCCGCCGCGCGCACCGAGCCGGTGGCGACGCCCGTGGGCGAGCCGCCGATCGGCTCGTCGGTGACGGCCAGCAGGGCGGTGTAGGTGCCCGCGCCGCGCAGGCCTTCGGGCATCGGGATCCGCTTGGGCGCGTCGGTCGGGATCACGCCCAGCGAGATCGCCTTCTGGCCCTCGGGGATGATCCACAGCTCGGCGTCGCGACCTTCGGGCATCTTCATGCCCATCGGCGTCAGCATCACCTGGTCGGTGGCGTGGTCGAGGGTGGCGACCACCATCGGCTTGTTGCTGGTCGGATCGGCGATCAGCGCCACTTCGGCGGCCTGCGGCTTGGCCGGGCTCGGCGCGACGATCGGCGGCGCGGCCGGGCGCGGCAGCACGGCGATGACGACGCTGGCGGCCGCCAGGGCCAGGGCGCCGGCGGCCACGCCGCGCCACAGGTTCACGCTGTTCCAGGCCGACGGCTTCAGCGGCTCGACGATCAGGTTCTGGATGCGCGGCCACAGGCCCTCGGAGGGCGTCGCCGAGGGGATGTCGGCGGCCAGCAGCGTCAGGCGCTCTTCCCACCAGGCCACGGACCGGGCGAAGGCCGGTTCGGCCACGATGCGGCGCTCGGCCTCGGCGCGTTCGTCCGCCTCCAGCACGCCCAGCACGTACTCGCCGGCCAGGGGGCGTTCTTCACCTTCCGGCGGGATGTCGGTCGCGTCGGTCATGCTTCGAGACAGGCCCGCAGGCTGATCAGGCTGCGCCGGATCCAGCTTTTCATCGTGCCCAGCGGCACGCCCACCGCCTGGGCCAGGGCGTCATAGGTCAGGCCCTCGAAGAAGGCCTTGCGCACGGCGCCCGAATGCTTGGGATCGAGCTGGTCCAGGCACCCGTCGAGGCGCTGGCGGTCCTCGTCGGCCTCGACCCGGGCCGAGGCCAGCGGCGCGGCGTCGGGCAAGGCCTCGGCTTCCTCGACGCCGGTCATCACCCGGGTTCCGCGGGCGCGCAGCTTGTCGATGGCGCGGTTGCGGGCCAGGCTGACCAGCCAGGTAATGGGGCTGGCCTTCTCCGGATCGAACCGGTCGGCCTTGTTCCAAACCGTAAGATACACGTCCTGCAGCACGTCCTCGGACTCCTCGCGATCATTCAAGATACGGAGGACCACGCCCAGCAGTTTCGCCGAGGTGTGCCGATAGACGTATTTGAGGGCGTCGTGGTCGCGGTTGGCGACGCGCGCGAGGGCTCGCGAAAGCAAGGCGCGGCTTGAGTCTGCGTCCAACCGAGGGTCCCCTGGCGCCTGAATCTGCGACGGACGGTCGCACGGGGCCGCGAGGCTGGCAACGGCTAGCGTCCGCCAAGCCGACTGGCGACGAAATAGCCCGCCGAGGCCGCGATCGTGGTGACGAAGGTCCCCCAGGCCATGTCGGCCAGGGTGATCACGGTCGACCAGGTCTTCAGCGTCGCCTGGTTGGTCAGGTCGTAGGTGGCGTAGGCGGCCAGGCCGAACAGGGCCGCGCTGGTCAGCAGCCGCGACCAGCCGCCGCCTGGCCGCAGGGCCGGGATGATCGCCAGGCCCAGCACGGCGCCGATGTAGATCAGGTAGAAGGCGAGCGCGGCGACGAGGTTGGGCTTGTCGGCCATCAGCGCGCCGATGTGCGGGCGGTAGAGGCGCTCGGCCGTCTGGGTCAGCCAGACGGCGTCCATGGCCAGAAAGACGACGGCGGTCGCCAGGTAGCCGGCGGCGTAGCGAAGCATGGTGTTTCCTTGGATTGGGGATCAGGCGACGGGTCGCAGGCGATAGTGGCTGACGCCCCAGTCGCGGCCGCCGCGATGGCCGAACAGACCGGCCGTGGCCAGGAAGAACAGCCGCCAGCGTCGCCGCCAGACGGCGGCCCGGTCGCCATAGACCTCGACCAGGATCGGATCGATCGTCGCGCGGGCGGCGTCGAACCGCTCCAGCCATTGCCGCGCGGTGCGGGCGTAGTGCTCGCCGCTCCAGCGCCAGTCCATGGCGACCTCGAACAGGTCGGGGAACTGCCCCGCCAGGTCGTGGCTAGGCATGATCCCGCCGCTGAAGAAGTAGCGGGCGATCCAGTCGTCCGGGTCGTCGGTCTCGAAGCGATAGGGCGTCGCGACGTGGGTGAAGACGTGCAGGAACAGCAGGCCGTCGGGCTCAAGCCAGGTCCGCACCCTCGTCAGCAGCGCCCGCCAGTTGCTCATGTGCTCGAACATCTCGACCGAGACGACGCGGTCGAACCGCCGCCCGGCCTCGAAGGCGTTCATGTCGGCGGTGACGACGGTCAGGTTCGACAGGCCTCGGGCGGCGGCGCGGCGGTCGATGAAGGCCTTCTGCGAGGCCGAGTTCGACACCGACGTGATCGTGGAGTTGGGAAAGCGCTCGGCCATCCACAGCGACAGCGAGCCCCAGCCGCAGCCCAGCTCCAGCACCGACTGGCCGTCGCGCAGGTCTGCATGGATCTCGGTCTCGCGCAGGGCCGCGACCTCGCCTTCGGCCAGCTCACGGACGCCGGGCGGGTAGAAGCCGCTGGAATATTTCAGGTGCGGACCCAGTACCGCCTCGAAGAAGGCGGCGGGCAGTTCGTAGTGCTGGGCGTTGGCGTCTTCGACATGGGTGGCGATCGGGCGCTCGGCCATGGCCTCGGCGAAGCGCTGGCCGGCGTCGGGCTCGGCGCCCTCCAGCGAGCGCCGGGCGCCGGCCACCAGCCGCTCGATCGCCAGCCGCGCGACGAAATCAGGAACCGGCGCGTCCTGGGCCAGGCGCACCAGGGCCGAGACCAGGCCGCCGCCGGCCCGCGCCCGCTCTGTTTCGGCGCCAGGCGCGGCCAGGGCGGGGTCGCTCGTCGTCGCGTCGGTCATGGGATCTCCGTCCGATCGGCCGCCGCCGGCGACCTTCGGTCGGAGCTACGGCGGCGATCGATGTTCGGATGCATGCGTCCGGGATCGCCCTTGCTCCGTAGCTGCAAGCAGAGCCTTGCCAGGAGCACCCCAGGAGCATCGATGTCCAGTTCGCCCTCTCGTCAGCACATCGCCGTCGTCGGCTCCGGGATTTCAGGGCTTTCGGCGGCTTGGCTGCTGTCGAAGCGCCACGAGGTGACGCTGTACGAGGCCGACGAGCGGCTGGGCGGCCACGCCAACACCGTGCGGGTGGGCGAGGCGGCGGTGGACACTGGCTTCATCGTCTACAACGAGCCGAACTATCCCAACTTGACGGCCCTGTTCGCGCATCTGGGCGTGGAGACGGTCGACAGCGACATGTCGTTCGGCGTCTCGCTCGACGATGGGGCGCTGGAATATTCCTCCAGCAACCTGCTGGCCCAGAAGCGCAACCTGGTGAACCCGCGTTTCCTGCGCATGCTGCTCGATGTCATGCGCTTCTATCGGGCGGGGGCGCGCGACGCCCGGGCCCTGCGCGACGACGGCTTTTGCCGGCTGGTGGACTATCTCGACGCCCAAGGGTTCGGGCGGGCGTTCCAGGAGGACCACCTGCTGCCGCAGGCCGCGGCGATCTGGTCGACCTCGCTGGCCGACATCCGCGAGTTCCCGGCCGGCGCCTTCCTGCGGTTCTTCGACAATCACGGCCTGATGCTGCCGATCGACAAGCGGCCGATCTGGCGCACGGTGGCCGGCGGCAGCGCCCGCTATGTCGCCGCCATCGCGGCCGACACCGACGGTGAGATCCTGCTGTCGCGGCCGGTGCGGCGGATCGACCGCCAACCCGACCACGTGACCATCGAGGATGGCGCGGGCGAGACCCGGCGCTTCGACCAGGTGGTGATCGCCGCCCATGCCGACCAGGCCCTGGCCATGCTGGCCAAACCGACCTCGGAGGAGGCGGCCCTGCTGGGCGCCTTCCGCTACAGCCGCAACCGCGCGGTGCTGCACCGCGACCGGGCCCTGATGCCGCGCCGAGCGAAGGCTTGGGCCAGTTGGAACCACGTTGGGCGTCGCAGAGCAGAGGGGAGGGACGGCGAGGGCGTCGGCGGCGTCACCTACTGGATGAACCGCCTCCAGCCGCTGCCCGGTCAGGATCCCTTCTTCCTGTCGCTCAATCCCGACCGCGCGCCGGGCCAGGTGCTGCACGACCAGGTCTACGAACATCCGCTGTTCGACGGGCCGGCGATGGCGGCGCAGGCGAGCCTGTGGTCGCTGCAGGGCGCGCGGCGGACCTGGTTCGCCGGGGCCTATTTCGGTTCGGGCTTCCATGAGGACGGGCTCCAAGCCGGTTTGGCCGTGGCCGAGCAGCTGGGCGGCGTGCGCCGGCCCTGGACCGTCGCCGATCCGTCCGGGCGCATCGTCCTGGGCGCGACGACGCCAGCGCAGCCGGAGCTGGCCGCATGACCCTGCGCTCGGCGCTCTATTCCGGCCTCGTCGTCCACGACCGCGCCCGGCCGCGCCGGCACCGGCTGAGCTATCGGATCTTCATGCTGCTGCTCGATCTCGACGAGCTCGACGCGGCCGGGGCGCGCCTGCGCCTCTTCTCGCACAACGCCCTGAACCTGCTCAGCTATCACGACCGCGACCACGCCGAGCGTCGGCGCGCGCCGGTCAAGCCGCAGATCGAGGCGCTGCTGGCGCGGCACGGCCTGCATCATCCCGGCGGCCGCATCGCGGCCCTGTGCATGCCTCGGGTGCTGGGCCACGGCTTCAACCCGCTGACGGTCTATTTTCACCACGACGCCGACGAGCGGCTGGCGGCGGTGGTCTATGCGGTCAGCAACACCTTCGGCGAGCGCAACGACTACGTGCTGCCGGCCACCGCCCGCGAGGACGGGGTGGTGGTGCAGGGCTGCGACAAGACCTTCTACGTCTCGCCCTTCATGCCGATGGACCTGCGCTACGCCTTCACCCTGGCCCCGCCGCGCGAGGCGGTGCGGGTGGGGATCGACGTCCATGACGATCAGGGCCGGGTGCTGGCGGCCAGCTTCACCGGCCGGCGCGAGCCGCTGAGCGACCGGGCGCTGCTGCGGGCCATGCTGGGTCACCCCTGGCAGGTGATCGGGGTGCTGGCGGCGATCCACTGGGAGGCGCTGCGGATCCTGTTCAAGGGCTTCCGCTTCTTCCCCAATCCGGGCGGGACCGGCGCGCCAAAGAAAAAGGCGGCGCGGAAAATATCCGCGCCGCCAGCGATGTCGGGGAGTTGAGACGCCCCAGGGCGTCGCTCGCGAGCCGTCAGTAGACGACGCGCGCGCTCAGGAAGAACGACCGGCCGGTCGCCGCGTAGCGGGTCACGACGGGGTCGTTCTCGTAGGCCCAGCGCTGTTCCTTCTGATCCGTCAGGTTCAGGGCTTCCAGCGAGAGGGTGACGTTCTTGTTCAGCTTGTAGGTGGCCGAACCGTCGAGGTTGAAGGTCTTCTCGCTGCCCAGGAAGTCGTTGACCAGCGGGGAGTCGCAGAAGCCCGGCTCACAGGTGCCCGCGGCGATCGGATAGGTCGTGCGGTAGCCCTTGCGATAGGACGAGGACAGGCGGGCCGAGAACTTGTCGACTTCGTAGTAGACCGTGAAGTTGAAGGCGTCCGGCGAGGCGCCGGTGAACGGACCCTTGGCCGTGACGGCCGCGGCGCCCGTGCGGCTGTTGGCCGGAGTCACGATGTACTCCAGTTCCGACTCCAGGTGCGTGGCGTTGAACTGGACGCCGAGGTTCTTGAAGTACCAGGGCAGGAAGGTCAGGTCCTGCTGGTAGTTGAACTCGATGCCGCGGATGTAGCCGCCCGGCGCGTTGCCGAACTGGCGGATGTCGAAGGTGTTGTCGGCGTCGATATAGGCCAGCGCGTTGACGTTGGTCTGGGCCGCCCGCAGGGAGGCGATCCCGTCGGCGTCCATGATCGCGCTGAGCGGCGCGTTGTTGATCAGGGTCTGCGGGAAGTTGTTGATCTGCTTGTCGAAGATCGCGACCGACACCAGGGCCCCGGTGGTGAAGTACCACTCGAAGCTCAGGTCGTAGTTGATCGCCCGGAACGGGTCGAGCTTCGGATTGCCGACCGTCAGCGAACCGCCGGTCGTCGCGCCGGCCGCGGTCGGCACGCTGATGGCCGTGACGCTGGGCGCCAGGTTGGCCAGCATCGGACGCGCCATGACCTTGGCCGCGCCGAAGCGGACGATCATGTTGTCGGCCACCTCGTAGGCGGCGTTCAGCGAGGGCAGGACGTCGTGATACTTGTTCTCGCCGGCGATCGGCCGCGAGGTGTTGGTCAGGCCCGACGACTCCACCTCGGTGAGGGCGTAGCGGGTGCCGACGTTGCCGCGCAGGGTGCGGCCGAACACCTCGGTGTTGTAGTCGAACTGGACGTAGGCCCCGGTGTCCTTCTCGTCGACCGCGTAGCGGTTGGCGGCGCTGGCCAGGTAGGACAGGCGCCAGTCGCCCCACTTGTTGACGCAGTTACAGTCGAACTGGAACAGGTTGATCATCTTCTGCAGGTCGGGGACCAGGAAGGCGGTGGTGGTGCCGGCCGGGACGTCCAGGCCGGTGCCCCAGTTCACGACCTTGCTGACGTCGGCGACGGTGACGCCGGCTTCCTTCAGGCTGGGGTTCAGGGTCTCGCCGGTCAGGCGGCGATATTCGGCGGTCGAGAAGCCGTATTCGCGCCGGCTGATGCCGAACTTCACGTCGAGATTGTCGTCGACCGAATATTTGAAGTCGAAGCGCAGGGTCTCGTAGTCGTTGTTGGTGAAGCGCTGGAAGTGGCGCAGGGCCGAATAGCCCTTCACGAAGTCCCAGGCCGTCGACTTCGTCGCGTCGAAACCGAGGTTCAGCAGCGGCATGTCGCCGCCGCCGCGGGCGTCGTAGACGAGGTAGTCGTCGCCGGCCACGCCCTGGCCCGAGTCCAGGCGGATGAAGTCGGCCAGCAGGCCTTGCGTCTTGTTCTTCGACGACGACTTGCCCCAGACGGCGGTCATCGAGAAGTTGTCCGTGAACTCGTGGTCCAGCTTCAGCGACGACTGGCGGAAGTAGGTGGTGAACAGGGCCGCGTCGGCCGCCGAGCGCAGGTCCACATTGCCCAGCTTCAGGTAGTCGGCGTTGGCGCCGCTGGGCGACAGGGCGGCGTCGATCAGGCGCACGCTGGGGCGGCCGATGAACTTGTCGACCATCGAGGCGCCGTAGGTGCTGGCGACGTAACCGACCGACGAGGTGCTGTTGTAGTAGTCGTACGGGTCGAGGTTGTAGGGGTTGTAGCTGTTGGTCGTGCCCGAGACCAAGGCGCCGCCGTTCAGCACCTGGCCGCAGTCGATGGCGTCGCGGATCGCGGTCGCTTCCTGCGCCGTGCACGAGGCGTAGAGGCCGCGCTTGGTGGCGGCCGCCGTGCTGTTGGCCAGCGTATAGAGGTTGGCGTTGGTGTTGTTGCGGTTCAGGCCGACGGTCTGGACCTGATAGTTGACCGACGACTGGTCCAGCTCCGAATAGACCCAGTCATAGGAGATGGTCGTCCGGGCGGTCGGGCGCCATTGCAGCGCGCCGGTCAGGCCCAGGCGCTTCTGCTCCAGGTCCTGCTGGTTCAGCGTGGCCAGGGCGGGGATGCGGACCAGCGGGCCGGCGGCGGTGATCGTGCCGGTGTTGGTCAGGGTCGTGGCGTTGGTCGTCGCGCTCGAGGGGCTGTTGACCAGGTTGTAGGCGGTCGAGTTCGAGCCCACCAGCATCGAGCAGATCGCCGAGTTGGTGATGTTGACGCCCGGGATCACGCCGCCGTTGCACGAGGTGCCGGTCGGGGTCGCGAAGCCCTGGCGGCGCGGCGAGGTGGCGGTCGAGTTGGTCGCCAGGAAGGTCGAGCCGCGATAGGTGTATTCCGACTGACCGGCCTGACGCTGGTAGCTGTCGATGATCTGGTTGCGCTTGTTGTAGGCCAGCGAGAACAGGGCGCCGAAGTCGCCCCAGTTGGTTTCCCAGCGATCCGACAGCAGGCCCGCGACGCGCGGCGAGTGCGAGCCGCCGTTTTCGTAGTAGGCGTCGGCGATCGACAGGGCCAGGCGGCGGTCCTTGAAGTTCAGCGGCTTGCCGGTCTCCAGGTCGACCGTCGCGCCCAGCGAACCTTCGTCGGTTTCGGCCGAGGCGGTCTTCTGCACCTTCAGGGCGCTGAACAGTTCAGAGGCGAAGGTGTTGAAGTCGAAGCCGCGCGAGCGGTTGGCGGCGTCGCCGGCGATCGACGGACCGGCGGTCGACAGGGCCTCCAGGCCGTTCAGGCGAACGCGGGTGAAGTCGCTGCCAAGGCCGCGGACGGTGATGGTGCGGCCTTCGCCGTTCTCGCGGTCGACCGAAACGCCCGGCAGGCGTTGCAGCGACTCGGCGAGGTTGGCGTCGGGGAAGTCGGCGATGTCCTCGGCGTTGATGGCGTCGACCATCACGTTGGCGTTGCGCTTGACGCTGAGGGCGCTCTGCAGGGCGGCGCGATAGCCGGTGACGACCACTTCCTCGACCGCGTTCTCTTCGGTCTGCCCCGGAGCGGCGGCGGGTGCGGTGTCTTGAGCGAAGGCGGCGCCGGTGATCAGCAGGCTGCCGGCGATGGTCAGAGCGCCGAGCGACGCTCGGTCGCACAGCACGCGGGCGCGGCTCCGCCGCGAGGTGACTTGCAACATATTCCCTCCCAGTTCTTCCCGACGGACCCGGCTCATTGAGCGGCCTGACCCGTGATACGTTTCTTGTTGGTAGCGCTAACCGCTACCGGTGTCATTAAAATAGCTACCGGTGTCATTAAGGCGAAACATGGCGTCGGGATCAAATCGAAATCGATCCGCGAGCGTCGATCACGGCAAATATGCGGTCGGGCGTAGCTTCCGGGCAACAAACCGGTGGTTTGCGAACTGGGGCGAAATGTCGCGCCAGGGCGGAAAACGGCTCTGCTTTCCGGGGTTCGCCGCCGGGGTGGCGCCCGCGTCCGAGGCGTACGACAGCGCCGGGCGGGGAGGGCCGCCCGGCGCCTGATCCGCGATCGGCGGGAGATCAGCGGCCGATGCGGCCGGGCAGGCTGAGGTCGCCGGAAGCGACGTCGAAGATGTCGGAGATGCACAGCAAGGGCGCGTGCAGGTTGGCGTTGACCTTGAGGGCCGAGGTCACGCCGTCGAACTTCACCCCCTCGACCGCGCCGATCACGCCGGCCGGGACCTTCACCTCGACCGTGTCCGTGGCAAGGGTGGTCGGATAGCTTGGGCTGTCGATCAGCAGCGGCACGCCGGGCCAGGTGGCCGGCACCTTGGGCTTGGCGCCCTCGGGAATGTCGCGGACCTTCAGCGCGCCCTTGCCGCAGGCGTCGTCGGGAACCAGCACCACCCAGTGCGGATGCCAGACGTGGCGGTTCACGCCGCCATAGGCCGCGTCGTCGAAGTCGGGGTGGAAGGTCACCGCCAGGGCCAGGATGCCCTGGCCGCCCTCGAAGCCGACGCCGCCGCTGTCCAGCGAGGTCGGCCAGACGTAGCTCCAGACGGCGCTGCCGGCGAACTGGCCGGTCGCCTTGGGCTTGAGCTCGCCGGCCTTGCCGCGCACCTGCACGCGGAAGACCACGTCGGGACCGACGCTCTTCACCTCGGTGCGGACGATGTCGAACGGGGCCAGGATCGTCTCCTTGGCCGGAGAGGTCACGTCCTGGGCGAGGGCCGGAGCGGTCAGGAGGGCCGTGGTCGCGACGGCGGCGCTGATGAGGCGGAGCATGGGGCGGTCTCGCGAAAGACGCCGCGACGGGGCGCGGCCGGGAACGCCAAGGTTCCACGGCCGCGCGTTTCCGCCTTGGACGGGGCGGACGCCGTTTTCTTCAAGTCGGAGGAGACTGGCTTCGGCTCAGCCCGCCGTCAGCCAGGCCTCCAGGTCCTTCAGCGCCCGCAGGCTCATCAGCCGCTTCTTGGCGCGGCCGCGTTCCTTCAGCGGGATCTTCTTGCCGTCCTCGTCGACCTTGGGGGCCTCCAGCGGCGGCAGCAGGCCGTAGTTGATGTTCATCGGCTGGAACGATCCGCCGTGCGCGCCCTCCAGGTGACCGCCGGTGATGTGCTCGACCAGGGCGCCCAGGGCTGTCGAGGGCGGTGGGGCTTCAAGGCTCGCCCCCTTGCGCTCGGCGGCGGCGAAGCGGCCGGCCAGCAGGCCGATGGCGGCGCTCTCGACATAGCCCTCGACGCCCGTGACCTGGCCGGCGAAGCGCAGGCGCGGCTGGGCCTTCAGGCGCAGGCCCTTGTCGAGCAGCTTGGGCGAATTGATGAAGGTGTTGCGGTGCAGGCCGCCCAGGCGCGCGAACTGGGCGTTCTCCAGCCCCGGGATCATGCGGAAGGTCTCGGCCTGGACGCCGTGCTTCAGCTTGGTCTGGAAGCCGACCATGTTCCACAGGGTGCCCAGAGCGTTGTCCTGGCGCAGCTGGACGATGGCGTAGGACTTCACGGTCGGGTCGCGCGGGTTGGTCAGGCCGACCGGCTTCATCGGCCCGTGGCGCAGGGTCTCGCGGCCACGCTCGGCCATCACCTCGATCGGCAGGCAGCCGTCGAAATAGGGGACGTTCTCCCACTCCTTGAACTCGGCCTTGGGGCCTTCGAGCAGGGCGTCGATGAAGGCCTCGTACTGCTCCTTGTTCATCGGGCAGTTGATGTAGGCGGCCGCGTCGCCGCCGGGGCCTTCCTTGTCGTAGCGCGACTGGCGCCAGGCGACGTCCATGTTGACGGATTCGAGGTGGATGATCGGCGCGATGGCGTCGAAGAACGACAGCTGGCCTTCGCCCGACAGGTCGAGCACCGCCTGGGCCAGGGCCGGCGAGGTCAGCGGGCCGGTGGCGACGATGACGCTGTCCCAGGCTTCCGGCGGCAGGCCGGCGATCTCCTCGCGGACGATGGTGACCAGCGGATGAGCTTCCAGGCGGCGGGTGACTTCTTCGGAGAAGCCGTCGCGGTCGACCGCCAGGGCGCCGCCGGCCGGCACCTGGTGCTGGTCGGCCGCCGACATGATGATGGAATCGCAGCGGCGCATCTCGGCGTGCAGCAGGCCCACGGCGTTGAACTGCCAGTCGTCCGAGCGGAACGAGTTGGAGCACACCATCTCGGCCAGGCCATCGGTCTGGTGCGCATCGGTGGTGACTTTGCCGGCGGCGTCGTCGCGACGCATCTCGTGCAGGATGACGGGAACGCCGGCCTGGGCGATCTGCCAGGCGGCCTCGGAACCGGCGAGGCCGCCGCCGATCACGTGAATGGGGGAGGTGGTCATGGCGGTCCTCATACCTCCGCCCTCGCCAAGACGGAACTGCCGTGTAAGCTCCACCTCCGAGCGTGTGTTTCTATTTGGGGGATTTGGGGTGGCGAAGAGGTTTTCCGCGACGACGGCGGCGGTGGCCGGCTGGAACCTGCTGGGGCGCGAACCAGCGTCGGTGGCGGTCTGGGGCGTGGCGCTGCTGGTGCTGATGATCGCGCCGCTGATCGGCCTCTACGCGCCGTTGATCGGCGACATCGTGCGCATGAGCGAGCTGAACCAGAACGCGGCGGCGGCGCAGGATCCCGAAGCCTTCGCTCAGGTAATGGCCATGCAGGCGCGCATGATGCTGGCCAACGTCGGAACCTTCGTCTTGCAGGTCCTGGCCCAGACCCTGGTGGCCGCCGCCATCTTCCGGGCCGTGCTGGAGCCGCAGGCCCGCCGGGGCTTCTATCTTCGGGTCGGGGCCAGCGAGGGCTGGATGCTGCTGCTGACGGTGATCTTCGTCATCGGCTGGTACATCGTCTACTTCGTCGCGGTGATCGCGGGCTTGCTCGTCGGCTTCCTGACCTATTTCGCGGCCGGCAAGGTCGCCGGCATCGCGCTCGGGATCCTGACGGTGATCGCCGGGCTGGTCGCTATCGTCTGGGCGCTGCTGCGGCTGTCCATGGCCTGGCCGATGACCTTTTCCAGCCGCCGCCTGGTGCTGTTCGAATCCTGGTCTCTGACCAAGGGCTCGTCGCTGCGCCTGCTGGGCATGGCTCTGCTGTCCACGCTGCTGGTCATGGCCCTGGAGATGGTCGTGGGCCTGGTCCTGCTGATCGTCGTCGCCCTGTCGCTCGCCGGGTCCTGGCAGGACCTGGCCAAGATCGCCGGACCGGACGAGTTCCTGCACCGGTTCTGGCCCTGGCTGCTCGTAGCCGCGCCGATCCTGGCGCTCGTCCAATCGGCGGTGCTGACCATCTATGTCGCGCCGTGGGCCAGCGCCTATCAGCAGCTGACCGCGACGGCCGCCGCCGCGACCGACGGTGGGACCGCGCCGCCGCCGCCCGCTCCGCCTGAACCGCCGGTCGAAAGCGACCCCGAGGCCACGCCGGCGTAAAATCCGCGCCACGCCCGCGCCGACTCGTCGTCTGATGGCGCGGCGCGGGCTAGACTGCTGGCGGCTGAGGGCTTGGGAGCGAAATGGGCGAGGCATCGATCGCGATCGGCGCGACGGCGCGGGCCGGGATCACCGGCGTGACCCGTCTTGCGCCCCGCACCTGGGCCGCCCTGGCCGCGGCCAGCCTGCTCGGACTGGCCGGCCGCTTCGCCGGCGGGGGCTGGGTGCTGCTGGCCGACTTCCTCGCCGCCGCCCTGGCCTATGGCGCCCTCTATCGCGCCGCCTTCGACCGCCCGGCGGGCCTGGCCGGCCTGCGCTGGGGGCGTGAAGAGGCGCTGATGGCCGGGGTGCAGCTGCTGCTCGCCCTGATCTTCCTGGTGGTGATCTCCGTGCTGCTGGTGGTGGTCGGGGCCGTGTCCCTGGGCGTCGCCCGCGCCGCCGCGCCCGGCTTCGACGCCACCTCGTCCGAGGCCTGGAAGGCGGCGCTGTCGGGTCCCCTGGCCGCCTTCGCCGCGAGTCTCGCGCCGCTAGCCAGCCTCGCGGTCCTGGCCTGGCTGGCCGCCCGTCTGTCCCTGGCCCCCGCAGCCAGCATCGCCGCCGGACGGCTGCAGGTGCTCAGCGCCTTCGACCTGACCAAGGGCCGCGCTGGCCTGCTGGTGGCCCTGGGCCTGGTGTTCTACCTGCCCAGCGTGGTGATCGCCGTGGGCGGACGCACCGCCCTCGACGGTCCCGCCGCCCTGGCGCTGCAGGCGCTGGCCGTCGGTCTCTACTATTTCTGCGTCGCGCCGGCCTGGACGGCGGCGTGCGTCCACGTCTACAGACACGGCCCGAGCTTGGCCGTCGCCGAGCGGCCGGAAGCCTGACCATGATCGCCCTGTCGCCCATCGCCGCCGCTCTCGAAGGGCCGCGCACCATGCGCCGCCACCCCGCCTCGCTGCTGGCCTGGGGCGGTTTCTACTGGGCCGCCCTGATCCTGCTGTGGGTGCTGCTGGCCGTCGCCTTCGGCGAGGAGGTGCGGCGCGACCTGGCCCAGACCCGCTTCACCGCCGACCCCAAGGAGGTGCTCGACCTGATCGCGCACCTGGGCGGGGCCATGGCCCTGCTGATCCTGCTGGCCGCCGCCATCTGCGCGGTGCTGGCCAGCGCCATCCTGCGCTCGGTGCTGCATCCCGAGCAGAACCGCGGCGCCTATCTGCGCCTGGGCGCCGACGAGGTCCGGCTGTTCGTCGTGGCCCTGATCACCTGGGCCGCGGCCCTGTTCGTCACCGCCATTCCCAGCGGCCTGGTGACCCTGCTGACCGCCACCGTGGCCGGCGCGGGCGCCCGCAGCGTCGCGGCCTGGATCGCCTTCGTTGGCGGTCTGGGCGTCATCGGCCTGTCGATGTGGGTGGGCGTGCGCCTGTCGCTGCTGTCGCCCCAGACCTTCGCCGAGGGCAGGATCAACCTGCGCGAGGCCTGGGTGCTGACCCACGGCCACTTCTGGGGCCTGCTGGGCATGTTCGTGCTGAACCTGTTCATGGCCTTCGTGCTGACGCCGATCGTCTTCTCGCTGGTCGGCGGCCTGCTGACCGGGGTCATCGCCCTGGTCGGCGGCGGGTCCAAGCTGTTCGTTCTGCTGGGCCTGCTGACCAACGTGCTGATCGCGCCGCTGATGTTCACCGTCCAGACGGTGATCCTGACCGCCGGCCCGGCCCGCGCCTATCGCCAGCTGCACCCGGATATTTGAGGCCCGGGCTCTGTCCCTGGCCAACGAAGCTTGTTACGCGTTCCTGCCTGCGACACACCGCACAGGGCGAGCAAGAGCAAGATGAAGACCTTTTCGGCGACGGACGCGGCTATTTCAGGCTTCGTCCTGGTGCGCGAGCACTTCAAGACCGTCGCGGTCTGGGTCCTGATCGCGACCATCGTCTCGGCGATCGTGTCCGTGGCCATGATCGGCCTGTTCGGCGCCGAGCTGGAAGCGTTCACGACGCTCAGCCAGAACAATTCCACCGATCCGACTGAAACCCTGCAGGCCATGGCCAAGCTGGGTCCGTTTGCGCTGTTCTCGCTGGTCTACAGCGTCGCCTTCTATTCGGTGCTGCTGGCGGCGATCTATCGCGCGGTGCTGCGCCCGGCCGCCTCCCGGCGCGCCTATCTGCGGTTCGGCGCCGACGAGCTGCGCCAGGCCGGCGTCTCCATCCTGCTGGGCCTGCTGCTGTTCGCGGCCTATCTGGTCCTGCTGGTCGCGGTCACGCTCATCCTCGTCATCCTGGGCGCCATTGCGCCGCCCCTGGCCGCGCTGGTCGGCCTGCTGATCGTGCCGGCCTCGTTCGGGGTGCTGATCTTCCTGGGCGTGCGCCTGTCGCTGGCCAACGTGCTGACCTTCACCGAGGGCAAGATCAACGTCTTCGGCTCGTTCGCCCTGACCAAGGGGCGCTTCTGGCCGATGTTCGGGGCCTATTTCGTGGCCACCATCCTGGCGGTCGTCGTCTATCTGCTGCTGTTCCTGATCATCACCCTGCTGGGCGGCGCGCTCAGCGGCTTCAACCTCGACACCCTGAACGACCTGATGCAGTCGCAGAAGCTGACGCTGGAGTCGCTGCTCACCCCGACCGGCGTGCTCAGCCTGGCGGTCGGCGGCCTGATCACGGTGCTGACCAGCGTGACGATCTACGCCCCGTCGGCCTTCATCTATCGCGAGATCGTCGAGCGGGCGGCCAAGCCGGCCGCCCCCAGCGGGCCGTTCGACGTCTGATCCCCCAGGGACACCGACATGAAAAAGGGCGGCGGGGAGACCCGCCGCCCTTTGTTGTTTCAAGCTCGCTTCGGGCGGACGCCTGATCAGGCCCGCTTGGTCTTCTTCAGTTCGCCCACCCGCGCCAGGCGGCGCTCCTCGTGGCGGTCGAGCAGTTCCTTCAGGTACTTGCCGGTCCAGCTGGCCTCGACCTTGGCCACGTCCTGGGGCGAGCCCACGGCGACGATCTCGCCGCCGCCGTCGCCGCCTTCGGGACCGAAGTCCAGCAGCCAGTCGGCGGTCTTCACCACGTCGAGGTTATGCTCGATGACGACCACGGTGTTGCCCTGGTCGACCAGCTCGTGCAGCACCTCCAGCAGCTTCTTGGTGTCCTCGAAGTGAAGGCCGGTGGTCGGCTCGTCGAGGATGTAGAGCGTGCGGCCGGTGGCGCGCTTGGAAAGCTCCTTGGACAGCTTCACCCGCTGGGCCTCGCCGCCCGACAGCGTCGTCGCCTGCTGGCCCACCTTGATGTAGCTGAGGCCCACGCGCTTGAGGGTCTCCATCTTGTCGCGGATCGGCGGCACGGCCTTGAAGAAGTCGGCGGCCTCCTCGACCGTCATGTCCAGCACGTCGGCGATGGTCTTGCCCTTGAACAGCACGTCCAGGGTCTCGCGGTTGTAGCGCTTGCCCTTGCAGATATCGCAGGTGACGTAGACGTCGGGCAGGAAGTGCATCTCGATCTTGATGACGCCGTCGCCCTGGCAGGCCTCGCAGCGGCCGCCCTTGACGTTGAAGCTGAAGCGGCCCGGGCCGTAGCCGCGCGCCTTGCTTTCCGGCAGCTGGGCGAACCAGTCGCGGATCGGCCCGAAGGCGCCGGTATAGGTGGCCGGGTTCGAGCGCGGGGTGCGGCCGATCGGCGATTGATCGATGTCGATGACCTTGTCGAAGTTCTCCAGGCCCTCGATGCGCTCGTGCGCCGCCGGGGCGTCGCTGGCGTTGTTCAGGCGGCGCGCGGCGGCCTTGTAGAGGGTCTCGATCGTGAAGGTCGACTTGCCGCCGCCCGAGACGCCGGTGATGCAGGTGAAGGTGCCGACCGGGATCTCGCCGGTGACCTCCTTCAGATTGTTGCCCTTGGCGCCGATGACCTTGAGCATCTTCTTCTTGTTGATCGGGCGGCGCTCTTCCGGCACGGCGATCTCGCGCGCGCCGGTCAGGTATTGGCCGGTGACGCTGGCCGGATTGGCCATGATCTCGTCCGGCTTGCCCTCGGCGACGATCTCGCCGCCGTGGACGCCGGCGGCCGGGCCCATGTCGATCACGTAGTCGGCGGTGAGGATGGCCTCCTCGTCGTGCTCGACGACCAGCACCGAGTTGCCCAGGTCGCGCAGCCCTTGCAGCGATTGCAGCAGGCGGGTGTTGTCGCGTTGGTGCAGGCCGATCGACGGCTCGTCGAGCACGTACAGAACGCCCGTCAGGCCGCTGCCGATCTGGCTGGCCAGGCGGATGCGCTGGCTCTCGCCGCCCGACAGCGTGCCCGAGCCGCGAGACAGGTTGAGGTAGTCGAGGCCGACATCGACCAGGAACCGCAGGCGATCGTTGATCTCCTTGAGGATCCGGCGGGCGATCTCCAGCTGCTTGTCGGTCAGGTGGCCTTCCAGGGCCGTGAACCAGTCGCGGGCCGGGCGGATGGCCAGGTTCGAGACGGCGGCGATGTCCAGGCCATGCACCTTCACGGCCAGGGCCTCGGGCTTCAGGCGCTTGCCGCCGCAGGCCTCGCAGGGGGTGTCGGACTGGTAGCGGCCCAGTTCCTCACGCACCCAGCTGCTGTCGGTCTCGCGCCAGCGGCGCTCCAGGTTCGGCAGCACGCCCTCGAAGGGCTTGTCGACCTCGTACTTACGGGCGTTGTCGTCGTAGGTGAACTTGATCTTCTCGCCCTTGGAGCCGTTCAGCACCACGGTCCGGGCCTTTTCCGGCAGCTTGTACCAGGGCTCGTCCATCGAGAAGCCGTAGTGGCGCGCCAGGGCCTGCAGGGTCTGGGTGTAGAGCGGCGAGGGACCCTTGGCCCAGGGCGCGACGGCGCCCTTGTGCAGGGTCTTGTCCTTGTCCGGGATGATCAGGTCGGCGTCGAAGGCCAGCTTCGCGCCCAGGCCGTCGCAGGTGGGACAGGCGCCGGCCGGGTTGTTGAACGAGAACAGCCGCGGCTCGATCTCGGCGATGGTGAAGCCGCTGACCGGGCAGGCGAAGCGTTCGGAGAACAGCAGCCGCTTGGGCTCCTTCTCGCCCTCGTCGATCGTCGCCCATTCGGCCACGGCCAGGCCATCGGCCAGGCGCAGGGCCTGCTCCAGAGAGTCAGCGAGACGCTGCTCCATGCCGGCCTTGGTCACCACGCGGTCCACGACCACGTCGATGTCGTGCTTGAACTTCTTGTCGAGGGCCGGGGCGTCCTCGATCGGATAGTATTCGCCGTCGATCTTCAGCCGCTGGAAGCCGGCCTTCTGCCACTCGGCGATCTCCTTGCGGTACTCGCCCTTGCGGTCGCGCACGACGGGGGCGAGCAGATAGAGGCGCGTGCCTTCGGGCAGGACGGTGATCTTGTCGACCATCTGGCTGATGGTCTGGCTCTCGATCGGCAGGCCGGTGGCCGGCGAGTAGGGAACCCCGACCCGCGCCCACAACAGGCGCATGTAGTCGTGGATCTCGGTCACCGTGCCGACGGTCGAGCGCGGGTTGCGCGACGTGGTTTTCTGCTCGATCGAGATGGCCGGCGACAGGCCCTCGATCAGGTCGACGTCCGGCTTGCTCATCAGCTCGAGGAACTGGCGGGCGTAGGCCGACAGGCTCTCGACGTAGCGGCGCTGGCCCTCGGCATAGATGGTGTCGAAGGCCAGCGAGCTCTTGCCCGAGCCCGACAGGCCGGTCAGCACGACCAGCTCGCCGCGCGGAATGTCGACGCTGACGTCCTTGAGATTGTGCTCGCGGGCGCCGCGGACGCGGATGAAGTTCAGTTGCTCGGCCATGGTGTCCGGAACGCTCGAAGGTCGGATTGGGAGCCACGCGCGAGGCGCGGCGCAGCGGCTATATGTAGGGCGCTGGCGCGGCATTAACACAAGAACAACATGCGAACAAACGCCGCAGCCATCCTGCTGCCAGTCCTGCTGACATCAGATGTCAGCAGGAGGCGCTTTCGAGGGCGCAAAGCGGGCGCCGCGCGGTCGAATTTCGGACGCCATCGAAGCGCGAGCATTCGTCGTCAGAGCAATCTTCGGTGGCGGACGATGGGGCGGGGGCGACGCGAGGTCGGACGATGGGCGATCGCTGCCCCGGCGGGGCTGGCGGCCAACCTGCTGCTGATCGGTCTGCTGTCGCTGGTCGAGCGCACGCCGCCGCCGGTGGAGCCGCCGGCCATGCTGGTCGAGCTCGACCGCACGGAGGAGGAAGACCCGCCGCCCGCGCCGAAGCGAGCGGCCAGAACGTCGCCCGTCCCTTCAGCGCTCAGCGCTTCCAGGCCTCGGGCGGATCCGGACGGCGTCGCGTCCGCCGCGACGGGCGAAGGGGAGGGCGCGTCGTCGGCCGGTTCGCTCGGCCCCGCCGCGCCGCCGATCGACCCCGCTTGGCGCCTCGATTCCCGGGCCGTCGATCGTTGGAAGCTGACCGAAGGCAATCCGGATTTCCGCTGGGGCCGCTATCACCGTGCCTGTAAGGGCCTGAGCAGCGAGCACCTGACCGACGAGGAGAAGGACAAGTGCTGGGGCAGTCTCGCCGCCAAGGCTCCGTCGCCGCGGATGGGACCCGTGGGCCGTCCCGCCCCGCCGCCCGCGAAGTTCGTACCCCGGGGCCTGCCGCCGCCCCCGCCGCCCTTCGCCGAAGACGCCCGCAAGCAGGCCCGCTGCGGCGCCTATCGCGCCGGCCGCGCCGAGCAGCCGCGCCTGCGCGACGGGATCTGCTGACGCGAAGCTCCTATTTGGGGCCCGGCTTGCCGAACCCGGTTCGCGGGCGTAGAAGCCCGGCTCCACCCCTGATGGAGGCCGCCATGATCAGCCAGACGGAAGACCGCTTCGTCCTTCCCGTTTCCCTGTTCGTGGTTTCCCATGCCTGCCTTCATCACACTGGATTCCGTTTCCGCCGCCGCGCCTGACGGCCGCGTTCTCTTCGAAAACCTGAACCTGTCGGTCGGCGCCGAGCGCGTCGGCCTGGTCGGTCGCAACGGCGCGGGCAAGTCGACCCTGCTGGCGCTGATCGCCGGCGCGCGGGCGCCCCTGGCCGGGACCATCGCCCGCGCCGGGACGATCGGCGTGCTCGACCAGACGCCGGAGCTTGCGCCGGACGCGATCCTGGCCGACCGCCTGGGCGTCGGGCAGGCCTGGCGGCGGCTGTCGCGCATCGAGGCGGGGCAGGGCGACGACACCGACTTCGCCGAGGCCGACTGGACCTTGCCTGTGCGGCTGGACGAGGCCCTGGCCGAGGTCGGTCTGACCGGTCTCGATCCCGACCGGCCCGCGAGCGCCCTCAGCGGCGGCCAGCAGACCCGCGCGGGCCTTGCCGCCCTGCTGCTGGCCGCGCCCGACCTGATCCTGCTGGACGAGCCGACCAACCACCTCGACGCCGAGGCGCGAGACCTCGTGGCGCTGGTGCTGGCCCGCTGGAAGGGCGGGGCGATCGTCGCCAGCCACGACCGGACCTTGCTGCGCGGCATGGACCGCATTGTCGAGATCTCCAGCCTGGGCGCGGCCAGCTACGGCGGCGGCTACGACCTCTATGCCGAGCGCAAGGCCGCCGAGGTGGAGGCCGCCGGCCGGGCTCTGGACAGCGCCGAACGCGACGAGCGCCGCGCCGCCCGTGAGGCCCAGACCGCGCTCGAACGCAAGGCGCGCCGTGACGCCGCCGGCAAGCGCTTCGCCGCCAAGGGCAGCGAGCCCAAGATCCTGCTCGGCGCCCGGGCCGAGCGCGCCGAGAACACCGGCGGCAAGGAGCGCCGCCTGGCCGAGCGGCTGCAGTCCGGCGCCCGCGAGGCGGTGGAGGCGGCCGAAAAGCGGGTCGAGAGGGCGCGAACCCTGGGCTTTGATTTGCCGCCCACCGGCCTGCCGGCGGGGCGGCTGGTGCTGGCCCTGGAGGAGGTCGCCTTCGGCTGGCCTAGCCGGTCACCAGTGCTGGAAACGGTGAACCTGCGCCTGGCCGGTCCCGAGCGGGTGGCGGTGCGCGGCCCCAACGGCGCGGGCAAGTCGACCCTGCTGAACCTGGCGGCCGGCGTGCTGGCGCCGACGGCGGGCACTGTGACGCGCGGCGTCCCGGCGGTGATGCTCGACCAGTCGCTGGCCATCCTGCGTCCGGACGAGACCCTGCGCGAGGCCTTCCAACGCCTGCACCCCGCCGCCGACCGCAACGCCGCCCAGGCCGCGCTCGCCCGCTTCCTGTTCCGCAACAGCGCCGCCGACCGGTTGGCCGGGTCTTTGAGCGGCGGCGAACGCCTGCGCGCGGCCCTGGCCTGCGTGCTGGCGGGACCCACCCCGCCGCAACTGCTGATCCTCGACGAGCCGACCAACCACCTGGACCTGGACTCGGTGGCGGCCGTGGAGGCGGCGCTGGCGGGCTATGACGGGGCGCTGCTGGTAGTCAGCCACGACCCCGATTTCCTGGCCGGGATCGGGGTGGAGCGGGAGGTGGAGCTGTAGAGAGGAGGTGACGCCTTCTCTCCGTTTCTCACCGGTTCTCTCCGTGAAATCCCCGCGAAAGCGGGGACCCAGGCTTTTTCTGAAACCCACGGCGCTCGACGATAAAACACCTGGGTCCCCGCTTTCGCGGGGATTTTACGGGAAGAGGTCCCGAGAGCGGTGAGCTACCGCTTAACCCGCGCCTTCACCTCGGCGATCAGGGCCTCCAGGCTCTCCACCTGCTTGACCCCATACTTCTCGCCGGTGATGTCGACATTGCCCTTGCGCCAGAAGCCTTCGGGACAAAGCACCACCAGCTTCCCCGAGCGCGCGTGCAGGCCCATCTCCAGCAGGCTGATCGGCGACTGCGAGCCGGGCGTCAGGTAGAGCACGATGACGTCGGCGCTCTCCAGGGCGGCCAGTTCCCATTCGACCTGGCGGCGGAACTCCGGCTCGTCGGCGACGGGTTTCCAGGCCGGGTTCCAGTCGGGCCGGCGCGGATTGAGGACGACCACGTCCTGGTCGGCCAGGGCCGCGATCACCTGGGCCTGCCAGTCGACCGCCTTGCCCATGTCGATGCTGCCGCCCAGGAACACGCGCGGCCGATCATGCGCGGCGGGCAGGGTCTGCGGCGAGGTCACGACGGTCGGGGCGGCCAGGGCGTTGGTCGTCATGCACAGGCTCAGGGCGGCGAGGAGGGCGGAAAAATAGAGGGGTGGGCGGATCATGCCGCGTCTTTACGCCAGGCGCACCCGCATGGTCACGCGGTCCGGCGGAGGGCGTCGTTTTCCACGTCGAGGAACCGCCCGGTTTCCAGATAGGCCCGCACCTGCTCGCCCACCTGGGGATTGAAGATCATCAGCGTGTGGGTGACCGGCAGCACGACGTGCTTGCTCATCCCGGCGATGCGCGTCGCCGCCACCGAGACCTTGCCGTCGTTGGGGCGGGGCAGGATCAGCCGGGGCAGGATCGGATCGAGCGCGCGGTCGCCGGCGATGACGCCCAGCTCGAAATCGACGGCGGCGGGCAGGCTGGCGCCGTCCTGCGGTCTCGCCGTCAGCAGGTGCGGCGCCATAGCCCCCAGCGCGATCCGGTTCAGCCGCACGCGGGACAGGACGTCGGCCCATTCGCTGCCGCCGTTGGGCGGGGCCAGCATGACGACCCGCCCGAGGGGATCGGGCCGCTGCCTGACCAGCAGGGCGCGGGCGACCAGGCTGCCAAGCGAGTGGGCGACGATGTGCAGCGGGCCGTCGAAGGACCGCTCGAAGGCGGCGAGTTCGGGCAGCAGGCGGTCCACGACCTTGGGCAGCGGGGCGCGGAAGGAATAGGTCGGCGCCCAGGTCGCGAAGCCGGCGGCCCTCAGCCGCGTCGCCAGCTTGCCCATCGACCGGCCGGTGCGGCTGTGGCCATGCAGGAGCAGCACGCCTTGCCGCGCGCGGCCGTCATCCTGGGTCGTCGGATCGACTAAGGTCATGTGAGGCTTCCCCGCGAGGAAGAGTAGTGGCGGTGAGAGAGTCCGCCAAGCCAGTATTCCCATACCGCTCAGGCTGTTTCGTGGGGGGCGTCTAGGAGCCCTTGCTGGGCTCGGGCGTGCTGCTTGCCACGGTCTCGGCCGTGGCGCTGAACCTGTTCTTCAGTCTGGGCCACAAGACCTGAAGCGCGCCGGGCGAGACGCCTCCGGCGCGAGGGGAGGGCTCACCACGGCAGGCGGATTGCTCGCGCATTGTTGAGCCAACTGGCTAACGAAAGGCCCAGCGCCAGGGCCGCCAGCACCCAGGCCACGGGCGTGGGCGGCAGGAACGGCACGGCTTTCTTGGCCTGCCGCCTAGCCTCCAGGCGTTCCCTGACCGAACTATACTCAGGCGGCTTCGGCATGGCGGCGATCTCGACGGAGGGACAGCAGCCTGCGCACCAGGTTTTCGAGCATCGCCCGATAGGTCGGCTCCGAAGGCCTGGTCCAGCGCAGCATCAGTTCCGCGCCGATCAGGGCGGTCACGCCCCAACTCAGCACCGGTCCGGGGTTGAAGCGGAATATCAGCAATGGGCCTGGCAAAAGGGAAAGGTACAGCCCGACCGCGTAGAGCGCCGCTAGCAGCCCCGCCGCGGCAATCAGTTCGCGCCGACCGCAACCGGCGGCGACAAGCAGTAAGGCTAGCGCCGGCAGGGCGTCGGGGGACAGGATGAGTACGCCGTGGGGCGGCAGCGGGAAGATGGTCGAAGCCAAGGCCGCGCCGCCGAGAAGGGCCGCTTCGGCGATGGCCACAGCGCCTTTGGGATACCCGAGCCATCGGCTCGCGATCTGGGCGAGAAAGCCAGGGTAACGTAGCTCGCGGCCGCACAATAGCATCAGCGCGGCGGTCGAGACCTGTGACGGGCTGCTGAGCAGGGGCGATATCGTGATCTTCCAATACAGGGCCGACAGCTGTTGGTCCGGCAGCACCGTGTGGAGGGCGATGGATATCGCTGCGGCGACGCCTCCGGCCGTGACCAGGTTCCGCAACGACGCCTTGGAGACGCCGACCAGCAGGAAAAGCAGATGGGCCAGAACGTAGGGGCGCCATCCGAGACCAAGGCCCGAATTGACCTCCGCCGAAACTGACATCATCAGCGGTCCCAGCAACACCAGCGTTTGCGGCCAGCCCAGGGTGTTCGCGTCGCGACAGGCCTTGACCAAGGTCGGGCTGGAGGCGAGCCGGGCCACCGCCAAGGCGGCCAGGTACAGCCCCAAATCGTCGTTGCGAACTCCGCGGTTGGTGATGCTGACCAGCAACGGCGCGCCGCCGAGGCCGATGAGTAGCGCGGCCGGTCCCCAGCCATAGCGACGGCCGAACCAGGCCGCAAACGGCAGGATCAGCGGCGAGCTGAAAAGCGACAGTTCTTCGAGCACGCCGTCGCCGGTTGCCACGACGAATACGATCGGCAGCCAGAGCGCCACCGCTCGCCACGGCCTTGGCGATCGCGCCGGGGCCGGCCCAGCGCGCCAGAGCTCCGGCCGCGCCACCCGCAAGGTGAGCCAGAAGCAGGGCATCACGGTCGCCGCAAGCACGTTGATTAGGGTTCCCTTGGTGGTGTCTCTGAACAGCAGCACGGCCCCGGCGCCGATGGCCATTGGCGTCAGCAGGCCGAGCGCGACGCGGCCCGGATGCTCCACCGGCGCCGTGCGACTGGCGAGCAACAGCGCGCCGCCGGGGAAAATGTAGAGGCACAGTATGAAGGCAGCGCCGAAAGCCAGGCCGGTATCGAGGTCGCCCAACGAAATGAACGCCAGGCTCCACACCAGGGTCATGGCCAACACGGCGACGACGAACCGTGACCTGATGACTCCGGCGCGCCAGAGGGCCAGGCCCGCAAGCGCCAGGCCCCCGATTATGACGACGTAGAGATGGCGCATCTCCTTGATGAACGGGGCGGAGAGCATTGCGCCGCCGATAAAGGCTGTCGCGACAGCCCATTCCTGCCTGGGGGCGAGGCCTAGGCGAGCTCCGAAATAGGTGCTGGCGATCCAGACGCTGACGCAAACGAAAGGCGCCGAATAGGTCGCGGCGCTGGCGAGCAGCGGCTCGTCAGGAACGAGCCACAAGCCGATCCAGGCTATCGACAGGCTGGTTACGATTAGAACCGCGGCTGTCAGCAGCGAGCGGTCGCCACGAAACAGGCGCATGGGATCCAGCCGGGCGACGGGCGGTGGTCGGGCCGGCGCGGGATAGCACCACCAAAGGGCGATCAGGGTGGCGGCCACGCCGACTATCGATCCGAACTTCTCGCTGGTGGCCAAGGCCAGCAGCGCCAGGATCAGTCCCGCGGCCGCCAGGGCGCGTGGCAGCCAGGGCGGCAGCCGGGGCGGGGTTACGGCCATGAGCGTCCAGGTGAGCACCGCCAGCCAGGCTAGCCCCAGGCCGCCCCATCCGAACACGGCCTGCTCGGGTCCGTCCGCCAGAGCGACCACGAGGTCGGGCGTGACGCCTCCCAGGGCGCCCAGGCAGAGCGCCGCGGTCAAGGACAGGCCGAGGGCCCACAGGTCTCGGGCCGCCCAGGCGGGGGCCCGCGTGGCGCGGCGTCCGTCCAGGCCTACCGCCAGTTCCGGCAGCTTGGCGCGATCGAGAAAATCGAGCAGTAGCGTCTCGCGGCGACTGGTCGGCGATCGCACGGCGGCCAGGCCGCGCTGCAAGCCGGCGATCGCCGCCACGTCGAGCTTCAGGCGAGCCGCTTCTTGCGCCTCATCCGGAGGATTCAGCGCCGCCGCCCACATCTGGCGCACCTTTTCCTCGTCCTTGGGACGGCCGACCAGATCGCGCACCAGGGCCAGGCGCAGCCAGTCCGGAATACGCCCCTGCCGAAGCCAGGGCAGCCGGCTCAGATCGGCCAAGCGGGCCTCGGTTAGGATCGGCCTTCCTTCGCCGTCGCGCAGGGCGCGACCGACGGCGATGGTCAGGCGCGCCTGGAGCTCGGGGAACACCGCGACGGCGCAGAGATGCAGGAAGGTCTCGGCGTCGAGAGCGGCCTTCAGGTCGACGAGGAGGGCCGATATCTCGTCGGGCCGGGGGGCTGCGTCCGACAGCCAGCGATAGGGCTGGTTGGCGAGCCGTCGGTCGAGGGCGCTGGGCTGCGCCGTCAGCGGCGCGCGCACGGAGGCCGGCTCCGCCCGCGTCCGCCGCGCCAGCTCGCTCAAGCCGGTCGGCGTAGCCTCGATCAGGTCGAAACCCAGGGCGGCGAGTTCCTGCTCGCGCGCCGTCCAGGCGTTGCGCGGCCTGGGCGAGACGATCACGCTGATCTCGAAGCCGAGCAGGCCCTCGACCCAGTCGCGCCAGACGCGCCGCACGGGGTCCCAGAAGGAGGCCGGGTCGGCGATGATCAGCAGCCGTCGATCGTCGGCCAGCGCGCGCAGGGTTTCCAGCTCGATGAACTCGGACTCGCCGCTTTCGAGGGCGCGGGCGAGGCTGCGCGGGTCGCCGCGATAGTCGTAGCGCACCAGATCGACCTGTTCGCCGCGCAGCCTCTGGACCATCAGGTCGGCGAACTGGCCTTGGTGGTCGTCACGGCTGGTGCGGTCGACCAGCACCAGATAGCTGGGCGCGGCGGGCCGCAGGGCGTGCACGAACTCGACGAAGCCGGCCGACCGCACCGTTCGGTCCAGGGTGGCGTTGATGTTCAGTTCGTCGCTCTCGACCAGCTTGTGGCGTCGCAGGTCGCGCAGGTCGGCCGCCACCAGGCCTCGGGCGAAGAGATCTTCATCGTCCAGCGCCAGGTCCAGGATCTGGCGCTCGGCTCGATCGGGCGCTGGGCCGCGCATCAGGCCCTTGGCCCGCCGTTCCGCTCGCGCGGCCAGGATGTAGCTGACCGCCAGCAGGAAGGGCACGCCGCCCAGGATCAGCCGGGCGGGCCACCGCGACACCGGCGCGGCGGCCGGAGCCTCGACCGCTGGGTCGGCGGGCCTCTCGGCCAGGGGCGGCGGGGCAGCCACGGTCGCCAAGGGCTGCGATCCCCGAACGCCGAACCAGACCAGGGAGCTCACGGCGATCACGAGCCCGATCGCGCCGAAGGCAAGGCGGAGCCTGGTTGAGGAGAAAAATCGTTTCGCCTTGGACCGCCAGCCGAGCGCCGAGCGCCCGTCGACCTTGGCCCGCGTCCTGGTCGAGGCCGGTTCTTCTCGCGACGCCGTTCTATCCCTGGGGGGCGGGGCGACGACGGGCGTCTCCGTCACGCCCAGGAGCTCGCGCAGTCGAGGCCAGTCTTCGGGAACGCGGCAGACGATCGGCCCCAGGTACGAAACCTGGTCTCGGGGGCTCAATCCCGTCAGGCCCGCCTCTCCCAGCCGCTCCAGCAGCAGGCCGATGCGCAGGTCGTCGGCCACGCTGAGCCGAAAGCCGCCGCCGCGAAGCTGGGCCGCGACGGTCTCGAGGTCCAGGGCGGCCGCCGTCATCGGCCTAACCGGCCGTGGACGTCGTGGCTTCCGCCTGGGCGAAACGCTTGGCGATCTCGAGATCTTCCCGTGTCTTGGCCAGGGCGGTGAAGCTGGTCTTCAGCGCCTCGGACTGGCTGAAAATCGAGCCGTCCGGCGAAAGCACGTGATCGAGAATGTCGAGCCAGGCCAGCAGTTCGGCTGTGCCGGGGCGGCGGCCCAGGCTCGCGCGCTTGGCTTCGAACAGGTCCATGGCCTGCTGATACTGACCCTTTCGCCGGGCGAAGGGAACTTGTCGCCGGGCGATGATATCGAGGCGTCTTTTCGCGTCCGGCGGCGGGATATGGTAGTAGACGCAGCGTCGCAAGAACGGCTCGGGCAGCGTCTTCTCCGAGTTGCTGGTGATCACCAAGACCGGCCGATTGGCCTTGTCGCCCTCTACCGTCACCCCGAGTTCGGGAATGCGAAAGGCCATGCGCTCGATCTCGGTCAGGAGATCGTTGGGCGTGTCGCGCGGCGCCTTGTCGAATTCGTCGATCAGCACCAGTTGCCGGCGCATCTTGGGGAAGGGGCCCTGATAGAGGTCCTGATGGCGCTCGGGCGCCTGGATCGCAGCCGCATGGCCCGACATCAGCGGCCCCGCATGGCCTTCCAGGGGCATGGAGGCGCTGGCCGAGGCCCCGGGGCCCACCGTCGCCGTCTCGGTGTGGGTGGCGGTCGAGCGCTTCAGGTTCTTCCGCGGCGCGGCGGAGAAGACGATGGCCTGGCCCAGCGCGTTGAGCTCCAGATAATCCTGGTGAGGGCGGGGAGGCGTCTGATTCTGCGCGTCGCGAAAACGCGATAGTTCGTCGAAGCTGTAGAGCAGCTCCTTGCCGGTCGTCGTGGACTTGACGACGTGCACGAGCGGGCCTTTCAGGCCCATCTGGGTGGCGAGCCAGAAGGCGAGGCTGGTCTTGCCGCAGCCCGGGTCGCCGGTGATCAGCAGGGGCTGGCCGAGCAACAGCGCGACATTGACGGCCGCGGTCAGTTCATCGCCCGGATCGTAGCCCGCCGGGTCCCTGTAGCGCTCATAGACCGGCTCTGGCAGGGCGAGGGCTCCGGTGCGATCCGCGCGCGGCGCCACCCACCAGTCGGGACGGGACGAGTCCGAACTGGTCATAGGGCCTCCAAGGTGGCGGTGGCGTTGTCGCAGAACGTCTTCATGCTGATCCGCTCGCCCGGAAGGCGCGTGTTCAGGCTGTCCTCGAACGTCCGGAACAATCCGGGCTCGATCTGCGGGCAACGGCGGATCAGCTCCTTGATCCAGGCCGGAACATCGACGATGCGGACGATCTGCCCCAGGGGCTCGATCCACGACATCCCGTACGCCTCGGCATCATGCAAGACGTCCATGAGCTCGGGGCCTGGCGGACCGCGCCGGGGGGCGAAGAAGCGCCGCTCCGCCGCGGGCTCGCCGTCATACATCAAGCACAGGAACAGCAGCGCCGGCACGCCGTCGCCCAGGGCGTCGACCTGCCGCCAGAAATCGAGCCACTGGGCCAGCAGCGCGCCATGCCCGCGCCCGGCGCCCGAGCTCTGGATCAGCTGCCAGAAGGCCCGGCCGCGGGGTTGGCCGTCCAACCATTTGCGAACGTTGGCGGGGGTCGCCTCTTCTCCCGGCGGGGCGCCCAGCTGGCTCGCCAGGGCTTCGAGCATCAGCGCCCATTCCTCGTTCGGATCGATGTGGGTCGAGCGCGGCCACTCGAGGGCGGTGATGGTTTCGGTCGCCTGGGCGTCTCCCAGCAGGGCCTGCAGCAGAGGGGCGCCGGCCAGCCGTTCCATCAGCCGCTGCGGTTCGTCCTCGGCCTTGCAATCGATCACGAAGCGCATCGGCCGTCCCTGGCGACGGGTCAGCAGCGGCTGTGCGGCGCGCTCCACATCCCCGACCTGGCGGCTGCGGTCGATGTGATTGAGCAGCGGAGTCACCGACTCCTTGAGGTCTCGGTTAGAGCCCCAGTCCTTCAGGGTCGCGGAGCTGACATGTCTCTGGAAGTCAGGGGTCTCGAACAGCCGGGCGATCGGCAGCACCTGCAGGACGCTGCCCTTGAAATTGACGGGGTAGGAAAGAACGAGCCCGAGCAGCATGCGGTCGGCGAACACGGCCGCGCCCGACAGCCCGCCCCATCCGGAGCCGTCGTCCGTATCTTGGTAAGGCACCGGCGAGGTCAGTTGCAGGTCGAAGTGTTTGAAGGCGTGAGCCCAGGCCAGCACGCCGGAGACTTGATAGTCTCCCTGTTCGCCATCCAGCACCTGTGCGGAGGGAAAGCCGCGTCCGACGACGCGACAACTGTCCAGGGTCGTGATCGGCACCTTGCCGAACTGGGCCGGATGGGGCGCCAGGCCGCAGCATCCCTTGGCTTCGAGCGTCTGCAACAGCGCCACGTCCAGAAGGTCGTCCGTCCAGAGCGTCTTTGCCTTCAGCGGCTGGCCGCCGCCCAGCGGTTGAACCAGGCAGGTGTCCTTCTTGTCCTTGGGGGCCAGGCAGTGCTTGGCCGTCAACACCAGGCTGTCGGACAGGAAGTAGCCCGAACCGAGTGCGAGGCTGCGCTGGTAGCCGATACGGGCGACGCGTCTCGGATCCATCCGCGGTTCCCTTCAGCCCGATTGGCGGCGCGCGCCCAGCGCCTTCTTGGCCTTGCCGCCGATCTTGACCCGCTCAGGCGTGGCCCCCGGCGCGCGGGTGATTTCCGGCGTCAGGGTGAACTTCACCTTGTGGGTGTCCTCGCGACCGTACTGGCCGCCGCCTTCGGCTTCGACCCCAACGCCCAGGACCTTGAAGGAGGCCTTGGCCCCGCCCTTGGCCTCGCGCGTCACCACCGCGGTGAATTCGACTTCCACCGGTCCCAGGTCAAAGCGGATGCGTTGGCCGTCCGCCTGGGCCACGGCCTCTTCCAGCTCCAGCCGCAGCGCCTGCACGGCCTCGGCCAGCGGAATGGTTTGACGCGTCATGATCACTGCCCCTGAAGACCAATTCGCATAACGATGATCCTCGAAATCACTCTACTTTGGCAAGAGGTGGTGCTCTGTAAAATTATCGATTGAGTCGATTGCCCAAATCCCGCTCACGATGAGCCGCCCCCGATCTCGCGCCGGCGCCGGCTCAGATTGAGGATCAGCTTGGGATAACGCTGTTGACTCGACCTAGGGGCGAGCGTCAGATTTTGGCGGGTCTTGTTTCTGCGGGGGGCGGAGATGTGGCGGCAATGGCGTTTTCGCGTGTCTCAATGGCGCGCCGGCGTGACGGCGGTGGCGGCTCTGGTGCTTTTGACGCCGTCGAGCGCGCCGACGGCCGCCGCCCGGGATCCGCGCATCGCGTGCGAGCAGGCCGTGTTCGCCAGTCCGGCCTTCACCCGCTTCCTTCTGGCCAACCCCTCGCTCAGGACGCTCAATCGCGAAGGCCAGAAAGAAGCCTACGTCCTGCGTGGCGCCCTGGCCATGCAGGAGGTAGGCTTGGCCGCGAGCCGCACGGCCTATGAGACCGGCTTCATCGAGGACAAGCCTTCGGACGAGGCGGATCTTGCGATCTCGTACGACGACACGAACCTGCCAGACGATTTCGACGTCACCGCGCTGGCGCTGCCGGTGGACCACCCCTTCGACGTGGTCAAGCGGCTGATCAACGCGCGGATCATCCTGGCGGCCAAGGATGGAAAGCGCGTCACGCCTGACCTGAGGCAGCTGCTGGTCGAGAGCCGTCGGCGCTGGGGCGCCGACAGCCCGAGGCTTCTGCCGATCTTGCTGGTGCTGTCCGACGGGCTGCGCAAGGAGGCCCTGGCCGACGAGGCGGCTGTCGCCGACAGCGAGTTCCTCCGGATCGCCATGAGCCGGCCCAAGCTAGCCAGGCCGCTCAGCATGTCGATACAGACGGTTTCGACCCGGCTCGCCGAACACTACGAACACCTGTCGATCGCCCTGGAGGTCGACGGCATCTCGGGAGGCGAAAAGCAGATCGGGAACGCGCGCGCCGAGGCCGCGCGGCTGCGCAAGCAGGCCGAAACCTTCCGTCAACGCTCGGCCTACTCGATAGAGAACCTGGTCCCGCTGCTGATCGGATCGCTGCCGGGCGGCACGTCCATGAGCCTCGCCCAGGCGACGACTTCGCCGTCGCTTCCCAGGCAAGGGGCGAACAGCCTCGCCACGATCGTCAATTCGACGCTGTCCCTGATGGTGGCGGTCTCGGACGACAGCGCCGCCAACGTCGAATCCTTCGGCCCGGCGCGCGCGGTGAAGGATCGGGCGCCGGCGTTGGGCCGCTGCCTGGTCGAAAGCGGCAAGGCCTTCGTGGCGTGGGACACGAGCGCGGGCCTGCGCAACTTCCGGACCGCGCTCGACCAGGTCGATTCCCAGAGCGTCGCCGATCTGATCCGCAAGCGATACAACACGTCGGACGAATACGACGCCCCCGAAGCGACCGACCTGCTCGCTATTGAAGAGGATGACGTTCCCTGGCTGGGCTTCAGCTTGGGCGGCTTTGTCGCCACCTACGCCTCGGGAGACATGACCCGATTGGCCGACGTCCTGGACAGGGCGATGGGCGACGCCGTCTTCAAGGAGATCGGCAAATCCCTCGCCAAGTCCGCGGAGGGCGACGAGGAGCAAGAGGAGGCCCTGGCGAAGTTCCTGCCCTATGCGGGCGGCCTGGCGCAGAAGCTGCGGCCGGTCGTCACCAACATGCTGCGCGAGCCCAGCCCCAAGACGATACGCGACGCCGAGGCGCTGCGCGGCTGGCTGGACTCCAATCAGAGGCCGTTCAGGATCACGCTCGCCAACTTCCTGGCGAAGCAGATCGACGAGGACGATTCCGACAAGGACGAGATTATCGCCGGAGCCCTGGGGACCTATGACTGGGTTTTCCCGCTCGTCACCAGCCTGTCGGACGGCTTCGTGGTCAAGGCCGCGATCGCCAACAACGACCTGCCCGCGGCGACGCGCGCCAACGCGATCGCGGTCAAGCGAATTGGGGGATATCTCGCCCGCAAAAATCCTTCGGCCGAGATCCAGAGGGCCCAGGCCCAACTGCTCTCCGGAACGCCGGGCTCGTCCGAATACGACGCCGCCTCGCGGGTCTTCGCCAGCGCGATGCTGGCGGCGGTCCAGAAGGATCTCTACCAGACCACGGGTCTGGATGTTCTCGGCCAACTGGCCGATGCGGCTGATCGGGACGAGCTTCTCGACACGAGCATCGATAGCGACCACCCCTTGGCGGCCGCCGAGGTTCGGCAGGCGGTCGAAGCCGTCGGCGGGGATTTCCTGTGGGGCGTCTCGCCGAGCCGTCCGGTCAACGCCGACGCCATGGCCGCGCTGGTCGCCTACGCGATGAAAAGCATGGGCGACAGCAAGCCCGACGTCGAGTTCAGGAAGGCGCTCAATCCGACGGGGCTGGAGCCCTTCACCGAGATCACGACGAGCAACGTCGTCAATGCGATGAGCGGCTTCGAGCCCCTCTTGGAGCGAAGCCTCTACGTCGCCACGGTGCATCTCGCCGCCCTGAAGCGCAGCGGCCACAAGAAGGAAGCCGCGTTCATGGGCGACCTTGTCGCTGCCGGGGTCGACTGGTGGAGCGCGGTTCCGCCGAAGACCCGCCTTTCCTACGGCGCGATCGTGCCGGAAGCCGTCTATCGCTACGCCGTCGAGTGGCTGATCCTCTATGACCGGCCGCACGAGGCCGAAGCCGTGGCCGGTTTCTGGGTCGAGGCCCGGAAGTCGGTCTACGCCATCCCGCGGACCACGGTCGCCGCGCAGATGCGCGCCTGGCGGCAGGACCGTCAGGCCTGGAGCATCCAGGCCTGGCTCGCGACCTCGCGCATCCAGCGCATGACCTCGCCGTCGACCCAGGACATCGATGTCGTGCTGAACGCCATGGACGGGGCGAACCGCAACGTCGCGGGCGCGGATTTCAGCGCCCGGCTGCAGGCGGCTCAGCTGTCGGCGCCCGTGCGCCAGGCCTATTTCGACTGGTCACAGAAGTCGCAAGGGCTCGAAGCCGCCAGCCTCAGCGCGACGGTGAACGCCCAGCGGGACCTGAACCTGACCGGGTCGGCGATGGCGCTGTCCGTGGGCGGCGGCGAGCTCGATATGCTCCGGGCCGCCGAGGAGCAGGCCTGGACACGCTACCAGACGGCGTTGAGGGGGGCCGGGGTGGTCGAGAAGGCGGTGGGGTACCGTGCGCTTCAGGCCTCCCTGACCCCGGAGGAGGTTCTGCTGACGGGCCTGGTTCTGAACAACCAGGTGATCATGCTGGCCATGGCGCCGGACAAGGCGCCGAAGATCGTCACCGCGCCGATCTCCTACGACCAGCTGCGACGCCTGGTGGCTGTCTACAAGGGCGACATGACCCTTAGTGTGTCGGGCGGCGCGCCCCGCACCTTCAACCGGGCCAACGCCGCCGAGCTCTGGCGCGTGATCGGCGCGCCCGCCCAGGACTATCTGAAGGCCGGCCAGCGGCTGGTCTGGGTCCCGCCGCGCGAGCTTTCCGATTTCCCCATCACCGCCTTGCCCGTCGCGGGCCTGGGGGAGAGCGGATGGCTCGGCATCGACCGCCAGATCATGGTTTCGCCCTCGCTGGAATCCTTCCTTTCGATGCGGTCGATGAAGGCTGTCGCTCCCAGCAACCGCGTGCTCGCCGTCGGCGACATCGTCTTCCGGGGGCAGCAGAGGGGCGGGCAGGTGGACTTCGACCTGAACTACACCCTGCCGCCCACGCCCGGAGCGCGCAGCGCGCTCGACCAGATCGCGGGCGCCGCCAGCGGCGGCGACAAGGTGATCCTGCGCGACCAGAACGCGACCAAGTCAAAGCTGCTGGGGATGAGGGGGCAGGCCTTCGACGTGGCCCTGTTCTACACCCACGGCGTGGCGGGGCGCCTGGGCGTCCAGTGCGGGCGTCCGGTCGCCCAGGCCCTGGCGCTCTACCAGACACGGAGCTGCGGCGAGGCCTTGCTCAGCACCGACGAGGCCGCTGCGCTGCGCCTGAAGGCCCGCGTCGTGGTGCTGGCGGCCTGCGCCACCGCGGCGGCGCCGGACGACACGCTCGGTCCGCTGGGCGGCATGACCCGCGCCTTCCTGCTGGGCGGCGCCGACAGCGTCATCGCCGCCCACATGCCGGTGGCCGATCGCGCGGCCTCCCGCTTCGCGCCGATCGTGGTCGAGGAACTGGCGGGAAGGCGGCGCGGCGCATCCCAGGCCCTGCAAATAACCCTGGCGCGGCTGCGCGCGCAGAAGGACCTGGAGTCTCCCGCCTATTGGGGACAGTTCGAGGTGGTGGGCGAGGGGGCGCCGCCGGCTGGGCCGCCCAAGCCGCCTGGCCTCAAAGTATGACGCCGCCGCGATGGTTGTTCGTCGCGGTCATGGCCACGCTGCTCTGTTGGCTGGCGATGGGTCTGGAGCGTGTCGGCCTGTTGCCGGCCGTCTTCAGCGGGGCCGTGCGGGAAAACGCGGACGATCTGTTTAGCAAGGCCGGGCGGCTGAACCGCACGCCCGCCTTCGCGCCGCTGGTCGTGATCCTGGCCGACCAGGCCGACTGGGACGCGCGTGTCGACACGGCGCGCCGCAGTCCGCCCGTGCAGGCCTTCGACCGCGTCGTCATCGCCAACCTGTTGAACACGGTGCTCGATGCGCCGGCTCCGCCCGCGATGGTGGTGCTCGACATCGACGTGGCCCCGATCGCGCCGGAAGCCGACGAGGCCGTGCTGCGCCAGGCCCTGGAGCGCTGGCGTTCGGCGCCCAGGGCGCCGCCGCTCCTGATGATCCGGTCCGAGGATTGCGGCGAGCCGGCGGGACGGGCCGCGGGCGTGCAGAACCTGAGGCGGTGGCATGACACCCCCTATGACGACCTGCTCAGCCCGACCGCGACCAGCGCCACGCGCCTCGGCTGGGCCTGCTCGATCCCGGCGCCGACGGTCGATGGCGCCGTGCGCCTGTTCCACCAGTATGGCTGCGCCTTGCGCGAGGGCCGGCCGTTCGGCCTTTCCTCCCTGGGCTGGATCGTCGAGCAGTTCACGCGGAGCGGCGGCGGACAGCTCGGCCCTGCCTGGACGTCGGACTTCTATCGCGACGCCGCGCCCGATCTCCTGGCGGCCTGCAACGGCGCCGAGCGCGAGGCGCGCCCGCCCGAGCCGGTGGTCAAGGCGCGGGGCCGAGCGGGGAGCGCCGCCGAGGAGCCGGCCGTCATCGGCCTGTCGGCGATGCTGGCCCAGCCCCGCAAGACCGTCGGCGCCCTGGCGGGGGCCGTTGTCGTGATCGGCCAGGACACGCGCCGCGCTCCCGACCACTTTCGCGCCTATTGGGACTCGCCGATCTCGGGGGCGATCCTCATCGCCGCCCACCTGGACACGACGGTGCGCTACATGAACGCGCCGCGCTGGCCGGCCTGGGCCAACATCCTCCTGTCGCCGGTCTTGAGCCTGGCGGCCAGCCTGATGTTCGCGGCCTGCGCCTGGCTGAGGGACAAGCTGTCTGAGAAGCAGCCGGTTTTCGGCCTGCGCCATTGGCCAAAGCAGCAGGGCGGCGGTGCTTCGTCGGTTGCGGCGTTGGCCCTGACCAACTCCACGGTGACCGGCATCCTCAGCGCCGTGGCCTGCGCCTGGCCCCTGGCGGCGCTGGCCGCCTGGTTCGCGCCGATCGGCGCATGGCCCGGGATCGCCATGGTGCTGCTGTCGGTCACCATCGTCTCGATCCTGGTGGACGTGATGGGAGCCAAGGAGAAGCCATGAAACTGCCCGTCCTCGTTCTCCTGGCGTCGCTGGGGGTCGCCGGCGCGGCGGCGGCCCAGGGCTGCCCTGATCGGCAGACCGCCGGGCGCGTCCTGCAGCCGGCCGATACGTCCGTGGTCGTGGGACGGAACGGTCGATCGATCCGCGTCACCGTGCGCGACGACCTGTGCGTGGGCGATCTGGTGTTCGCCGGCGCGCGCCAGGTCGATCTCTCGCTCTACGGGCGCTTCGCGCCCAAGATCGTCGCCGCCAATACGAGCTACCCGGTTCCCACCCGGATCGACTACATCATCGGCCTCGCCCGCGAGGCCTTGAAGGGGCTTCTCGACGAGCAGGCCGAGACGGCGCGCTCGACGGGGTCGCTGCGGCCGTCGGCCTACATGTTCGGCGTGGCCGGCCTGTCGGACGGTTCGGCCGTGCTGACCAAGGATACGGGCCGCCTGCGCGTGCCGATCACGCCTCCGGGGCAGCCTACGCGCCTGTCCCTTTACGATCCGCGCGGACGCCTGGCCGCCACGGCCTCGGTCGCCCCTGAAAGCGACCTGATCGAGCTGAACTGGCGCCCGCGCGTGGGGCGCTGGCGCCTCGTCCTGGACAATGCCGAAACCTCGCTCACCGGCGGCTTCCAGGTGGCGGACGCGCCGCCGACGCTCGCCGGAGGGCAGGATTGGGCGAGCCTTTCGCCGGCGGACCAGGCCCTCGGCCTCGCCTGCCTCGACGTCCGCCGCTACGGCCTGGCGGCCCTGCAGCGGGCGTCCGACCCCAAGACGGCGGCGAGCCTTCTCTGGTACTGGTCCGACCCGCAGGCGGCCTCCCCCTGCGCGATGGAGCAGTGACGCCGACAACAAGCGGCCGCAGCCGCATCGCGGCCCGGGAGGGTGTCCCGCGGCCCAATGAGAACAAGGGCTTGAGCTGTCTAACGCTTTCAAGTCGGGCTTTGATTTTTCTAAGGAATTTCAGGTCTCTGTCTAACGTCTTTGGCCTCCGTCATGAGGCTTGCTGATGGCCCTCGAAGCGATCCGCTGGGCGTTCCGCACGCCCATTGAAAGCTCCGGCGCCAAGTTCCTGCTGGTGGCCCTGGCCGAGCACGCACGCGACGACGGCGACGGCTGGGCCTGCTTTCCCTCGATCAAGCGGCTGTGCGAGGCGCGCTCACCAGGTGCGCGCCGTAAGGGAAGCCGGTGAGGCGTGCGTACAACTGATTAATTCAACTCGGGGTGTATTCTTTCACCCTGGCCGCGACAGCTTCGGTGCTGGCGTCTTGGGTTCCGACGTCGCTGTGCATGTGCGTCGCTAAGGTGAGGCTACGCGAGCCCTTCTGTGCCCATTGTATATTTGGTCGGGCCTGTTGGAGCTTGCGGCGCAAGGCCCGGCGATCGAATCGCACAGGCGGCGGGATGCATTCGTCAGTCAATGATTGTCGGCTGCATGCATCCATTTCCGGCGACGTATTTTTCCGAAACAATCAGATTTACGATGACTGTTGCGCGTAGAGTTATTATTTATTTAAGAATAAAATGCAATGTTATGTATTATAAAATAGTATTTTACTCATCAACATATTTGTGTTGTAATCATTTAAAGATAAAGAATTGTGATTTATAGTATCGTTGTACTTTTGTGCATAAGGTGTGGCGAATTAATTTTTACACTTATTGCGATAAGTGTCAATTTGTAGCCATTCTGTATTTAAAAATAACTCAATCTCGCATTGTTTGAGTGCGTCGACTGATAGTACTGCTGTCTCGGGTTGTATGCGTGATTAAGACGCGCTTGGGGCGGTGTTGAATATGGCCTTTCGGGGGAAGGGCTGGCGCCTGATGTGCGCTGGTTTGATCGCAAGTGCGCCGGCTGTAGCGTGGTCTCAGCAAACAGTTTCCTACAGCTATGACGCTTTGGGGCGGGTCGTCGCGGTCGCCTATTCGACCGGTGATACGGTGACCTACGCCTATGATGCGGCGGGCAACCGGACCCAACAGTCGGCGGTACGGGCCAACCGCGCTCCCTCCGCCAGCGCCGACGCCATCAGTGTCAGCTACAATGGGGCGCTGACCTTCGATCCGCGAAGCAACGACGCCGACACCGACGGGGACGGCCTGACCATCACAGCGGTCGGTTCGGCCGGTCACGGCTCGGTGGTGATCAACAGCGGCGCGTCGCTGACCTATACGCCGACCAGCGGCTACTACGGCGCCGACAGCTTCACCTACACGATCTCGGACGGCAAAGGCGGGACGGCGACCGCGACCGTGAGCGTCACCGTGGCGACGCCGGCGGCGCCGACCGCGGCGGCCGTCTCTACCTCGACCGCCTACAACACGGCCAAGGCGATCGCCCTGTCGCCCAGCGGTGTCTACACCAGCCTGGCGGCCGCCACGAGCCCGGGCCATGGCGCGGTGTCGATCAGCGGCACGACGGCGACCTACACCCCGACCAGCGGCTACTACGGTTCGGACAGCTTCACCTACACGGCCACCGGTCCGGGCGGCACGAGCGCGGCGGCGACCGTCAGCATCACCGTCGCCGTCCCGGCTGCGCCGACCGTCTCGGCGGTCTCGGCCTCGACGGCCTACAACACCGCCGCCGCGATCACCCTGGCGCCGAGCGGCGTCTACACCAGCCTGGCGACGGCCTCGTCGCCGGCTCACGGCTCGGTGTTGATCAGCGGGACGACGGCGACCTACACGCCGACCAGCGGCTACTACGGTTCGGACAGCTTCACCTACACGGCCACCGGTCCCGGCGGCACGAGCTCGGCCGCGACCGTCAGCATCACTGTCGCCGCGCCGGCTGCGCCGACCGTCTCGGCCGTCTCGGCCTCGACCGCCTACAACACCGCCACCTCGTTCGGCCTGTCGCCGAGCGGCGTCTACACCAGCCTCTCGGCCTCGACCCCGGGTCACGGCGCGGTGTCGATCTCCGGGACGACGGCGACCTATACGCCCACCAGCGGCTACTATGGTTCGGACAGCTTCACCTACACGGCCACCGGTCCCGGCGGCACGAGCTCGGCCGCGACCGTCAGCCTGACCGTCGCCACCCCGGCCGCGCCGACCGTCTCGGCGGTCTCGGCGTCGACGGCGTACAACACCGCGACCTCGTTCGGCCTGTCGCCCAGCGGCGTCTACACCAGCCTGGCGACGGCCTCGTCGCCGGCTCACGGCTCGGTGTCGATCAGCGGGGCGACGGCGACCTATACGCCGACCAGCGGCTACTACGGGGCCGACAGCTTCACCTACACCGCCACCGGCCCCGGCGGCACGAGCTCGGCGGCGACCGTCAGCCTGACCGTCGCCACACCGGCCGCGCCGACCGTCTCGGCCGTCTCGGCCACGACCGCCTACAACACCGCCATCTCGTTCAGCCTGTCGCCGAGCGGCGTCTATACGAGCCTGGCGACGGCTTCGTCGCCCAGCTACGGCGCGGTGTCGATCAGCGGGACGACGGCGACCTACACGCCGACCAGCGGCTACTACGGGTCCGACAGCTTCACCTATACGGCCACCGGCCCGGGCGGCACGAGCTCGGCGGCGACGGCGAGCCTGACGGTGAACGTCCCGGCCGCGCCCACCGTGGCGGCCGTCTCGGCCACGACGGCCTACAACAAGGCCAAGGCGATCACCCTGTCGCCCAGCGGCGTCTACACCAGCCTGGCGGCCTCGACCCCGAGCCACGGCTCGGTCTCGATCAGCGGCACGACGGCGACCTACACGCCGACCACCGGCTATGTCGGGTCCGACAGCTTCACCTACACCGCCACGGGTCCTGGCGGGACCAGCGCGGCGGCGACCGTCAGCGTCACGGTGAACGCCAACGCCGCGCCGCTGGCCAACAGCGACTATTACGAGATCGAGAAGACATCGACCGCCAAGACGCTGGCCGTGCTGGCCAACGACACCGACGCGGACGGCGACACCCTGACGATCATTTCGGTCACCCAGCCGAGCACGGGGGCGAAGGTCACCTTCACCTCGACGACGGTCACCCTGAGCAAGGTCGTCGCTGGCTCGAACGAGTTCAGCTACACGATTTCGGACGGCAACGGCCACACCGCCACCGCCTGGGTGGACGTCGAAGGCACCGTCAACGGCATCGTTCAGTGATCGCTGCGCCGCGAACCGGCGACCGCCAAAGGCGGGACGAGATCACGGCTCGTCCCGCCGCTCTTCCCAATTTGTCTCACCCAATCTGTGATCGGGGGATTGCTGCTTGAAGAAATCTGCACGACTGGCGTCGGCGGGCGCGTTCGCGCTGCTGTGGGCCACCGGCGCCTGTGGTGAAACGCTTCCCGCGATGAGCTTCCTGCAGGCCCAGGCGGTTTCGCCCAGCCAGGCCCAGGCCTATTACGGGACCGGCACGACCCACTCCTCGTCCTATGTCGGCGTCAGCGGCTTCGAAGGCCGGCCGCCCGAGATCGTCGAGGGCGCGCGGGCGCTGCGCGGCAGCCCCGACAACATCTACGAATACGTCCACAACCAGATCACCACCGAGTTCGCCTTCGGGGTCCGCAAGGGCGCGCTGGGGGCGATGATCGACCGTTCGGGCACGCCCTTCGACCAGAACCTGCTGTTCGTCGAGCTGGTGCGTCAGGCCGGCTACACCGCCCGCTACCGCATCGGCCCCGTCACTATGACGGGCGAGGCCTTTGCCTCCTGGACCGGGATCAGCGACGCCAAGGCCGCCTGCAAGCTGCTCGCGGGCGGCGGCGTTCCCGCCAGCGTCAACGGGACCACCGACGCCAGCTGTGCGACCAGCGGCGCGATCTCATCAGTCACGCTGCTGCACGTCTGGTCCGAGGTCCAGATCGGCGGCGCCTGGTACGCCTTCGATCCCAGCTTCAAGGCCCGCGCCGCCACCAGCCTCCGCGACGTGAAGACCGACATGGGCTTCACTACCGGGGCGGCGGCCAGCACCGCCGGCTCGACGGTGTCGTCTGGCTCGGACACCTCTTCCGGCTCGGCCTACATCAAGAGCATCAACGCCACCGGCCTGGAGGCCTATCTCCAGGCGCGCAGCACGCAACTCCAGGCCGTTCTGACGGCCCAGGCGGCGGGGCGAGACCTCGACGACGTCGTCGGCCTGCCGCAGATCGTCCAGGAGTACGCGCCGACCGGCGGCTGGCGCAACGCGACCCCGGCCGGCTATTCCACCGGCTCGGCCGAGACGATCACGGGCGACATCCCCGACCAGTACCGCACGACCCTGCAGGTCACCGTGACCCAGGCGGCCACCGTGCCGGTGACGCTGCTCGACCGCGTGCTCTACACCGACGACTTCTATGGTCGCCGCTTCGGGCTGAACACCAACTTCGACTCCACGAGCGTCAAGGTCCCGACGGACTATTGCCACCAGACGGTGTCGCTGGTCGTCGACGACGTCGCGCTGCAGACCTACACCGAGGACAAGGACACCACGAAGCAGGGCGCCTGTGGGTCGCGGCCGTCAGGCTACGTGACACTGGCCATCAACCACCCCTACGCCGCCTCGAGCGGGACGTTTGGGGACCAGAGCGTCACCAAGGACGCCCTGTTCACGGTGCCCCTGACCATTGTCGCCGGCTTCGGCAACGTCTCGTCCGCCCTGGCCTCCAAGTGGAGCGGCGAGGCTGAGGACAAGCGCACGCTTCCGAGCTGGGTGGCTCCACCGCCCAACGATTGTGACCCGTCCTATGTCTGCTATCAGGGCGACCAACCGCTGCAGGTCGAGCAGCGCCACGGCATAGCCGCCTCGTGGCTGGCGCAGGTCACCCGCATGTTCGCCCTGCAGGGGGCGGTCGGCGACGCGCGCATCGACCATCAGCACAGCCTGGGTCTGATCGCCTGGCGTCACGGCCTGACGGTCATCCAGAACCACCCAGAGAACTCCAGTCTTCCCTACGACTTCCAGGTCGCCGACCAGTTCACCTCGATCAACATCGACACGACCCTGGCGGTGAGCGGCGCCGGCTCGGACCAGAGCCGCGTTCCCGCGCTCTCGCGCTCGGTGGCGGCCAGCGCGGCTGCGCTCGAAGGCAGCATGCTGGAGCAGGTCGAAGGCATGCCCGACACCTCGTCGACGGCGACCCGTTTCGCCTGGGCCAACACGCCCGACGACGAGGATCCGTGCGCCGCTGGACAGCGACGCTTCTATGATTTCTCCGGCTCGACCCAGGCCGGCCGCATCAGCTCGGCGATCGTCTACGAAGGAGCGACCGACGGCTGCTCGTCGAGCCCGCCGTTCAACTTCTCGCTGAGCACCAACCTGAAGACCGAGCTGAACTACGACCTTCAGCTCTTCGTCGATGCCGGATTTTCGATCACCGCGCCTGGCGAGGCGATGCTCGGTCCGGGCGCCCGGTTCGGTCCGATCTCGGGAGAGCAGAACTGTGTGATCCTGTGGCTCTTCAATTCGAAGTGGTGCACCTCGAACTATGATCCGACCCGCCAGCGCGGCGGCGCGTTCGTGGCGACCAGGCGTGACGCCGACGGCCAGGTGCTGCAGGTGGCGCACGTCATCACCGGCTACGACGGCATGTCGAAGGGCGGCGGCGGCAACGAGCCCGAACTCGCCGGCGTCTTCGATCCTGGCCGTGCGGCCGATCGCCTGAAGGACAGGCTCGTGGATCGAAGCTCGGTCATGGGCGTCGACCTGAAGACGGGCGTCATGACCTATTCGACGCCGGTCCTGGCCTCGACGGGCAATGGCGAGGAGCCTTTCGCGGTCCAGAACCGCAAGACCTACAAGGCCGGGCCGACGGCCTGCTTCTTCGGCTATTGCGGCGGGCCGCCGCAGAACAGCTGGACCAATGACGAGACGCCGTGGTTCACCGTTTCGGCTTCAGGTCTCGAGGCCATGGGCCAGACCCGGCCGGAAGCCGCCGCCCAGTCGCTGGCGGCCTTCGCCGTCCAGCAGGACATCTTCGCCCAGAGCGGGCTGAGCGATCTTTCGCGCGACGTCTATGCGACGCTTGCCGCCGACTGGTGGCGTCGGCAGTTCGTCGGCAACGTCGCGACGCTCACCTACGGCTTCAAGGGCGCGCAGTACGTGAAGCTCGCCGACGGAACCTGGCGCGCGCCGGTGGGATCGCCGGGCGTGCTGACCCAGACGGGCGCGCGGGCCAAGGTGCGCGACGTCTGTCACTCCGAATGGCCCGGCACCATCCGTAAGACGATCTCGACCTCGCGACGCTGGGACGAGATGAGCATGAGCTTCTCCCTGCGCCACGCGGACGGGGAGACGGTGACGATGTCGCCCTGGAAGGTCAATTACGACACCGAGATGGAGTGCGCCAACGCCTACGGCTTCTCGGTCGTCCGCCGCACCTGGCCGTCGGGCGTCTATATCGACTACAGCACGCGCAAGACGAGCCTGGGCCGATCGCTGATCGCCACGACGGACTACACGTTCGACTCCGCCGGCGACGCCTGGAAGGATGCGAACGGCGGCTGGTGGCGAGTGGAATATGCGCCGGTCGTCGCGCGTTCGGCCACGGCGCGGCCTATTCCCTACAAGCAGATCGTTCGCACCTACGAGCCCGGAAGCACGGTTCCCACCGCGGCCTATACCTATGACAGCCTGGGCCGGGTCATGGCGGCGCAGGACGGCGTCGGCTACCAGACCGGCCAGAGCCATACCTTCTACATCGGTGAAGGCGGGCGTGGCGAGCGCGTGAACCCGCTCGGCGGCGGCTACGTGGTCTATTACGACCAGCGCGGCAGGTCCGTCCGCCACATCGACGAGCTCGGGCGGACGGTGAAGAGCACCTATGACGGCCTTGGCCGTGTCGCGTCGCGCACCTATCCGGAAGGCGACATCGACCAGTTCAAGTACGACGGCAGCGACAACGTCATCCAGCTCGACAAGACGGCCAAGTCCGGCTCGAGCCTCGCCGCCATCAGCGTCACCGCTGGTTACGACGCGACCTGGAACAAGCCGTCGTGGGTGAAGGACGCCCGCGGCAATCAGACCGACTTCGCCTATGTCGCCTCGGGCAACGGCGTTGGCGAGGTCTCGACGGCGACCCAGCCGGCGGTCAGCGGCGTCCGGCCGGTCTGGTCCTTCGAGTACAACGCCTACGGCCAGCGGACCAAGGTCACCGACCCGACGGGCGTGGTGACGACGACTGCGTATGACGCCCTGGGCAATCCGACCAGTTCGACGCTGGATCCGACCGGCGTGGCGGCGACCAGCTGCAAGAGCTTCGACGCGACCGGCAACGTGGTCAGCGAGACCGATCCGCGCGCGGGGGTGTGTCCGTGAGCCGGCCGACGGGAAGCAAAGAAATGAAGCTGAGGCCCTGGGCTACTGGAATGGTCGTCGCGACCGTTCTGGCCAATCTGTTCAGTGTCGGCGCTGTGCGAGCGCAGACCTACACGACGGCCGACTATACGAGCTACACCCAGTACGACGCCATGCGGCGGCCGACGATGAAGATCGGGCCGGATCCGGACGGGTCTTCGGGGGCGCTCAAGCGGCGGGCGGAGCTGACGACATACGACGCCACGGGGCGCGTGGTGCGCCTTGATGTCGGCACGGTGGACTCGGTTGCGCTCAGCGCGGGGGTGGTCAGCTACACCAACTTCGTGATCAGCCAGTCGACGCTGACGCGCTACGACGCCAGCGGCAACAAGACTCAGGTCTACGCCTATCCGGGGACCAGCGCGGCGACCCTGACCCAGACCAGCTACGACAGCGTCAACCAGGCCGTCTGCACGGCCGTGCGGATGAACAGCGGGATCTTCACAGATCTTTACAACGCCAGTGATCGCCCCGACGCCTGCGCGCTGCAGACCGCCGGATCGCAAGGTCCAGACCGTGTGACCAAGACGGTCTACGATCTTGCGAGCCAGACCTTGCAGACCCTGCAAGCTGTCGGAACGAGCGCCCAGCGCACCTACGCGACCTACACCTATACCGCCAACGGCAAGCAGCAGACGACCACCGACGCCAACGGCAACAAGACCACGCTGACCTATGACGGCTTCGACCGGCTGGTTCAGCAGAACTTCCCGTCGACGACCCGAGGGGCGGGCGTGTCGAGCACGACCGACTTCGAGCAATACGGCTACGACGTCGACGGCAACCGCACCAACTGGCGCAAGCGCGACGGATCGACCTTCGGTTACGGCTTCGACGCCCTCAATCGGATGGTCTCCAAGGGCGGCAGCAGCATCGCCGATGTCAACTTCGCCTATGATCTGGCTGGTCGCCGGACCATAGCGGTGTTCACTTCGAGCGGTCAGGCCGTGACCTACGGCTACGATACAGCCGGCCGCCGGGTGAGCGAGACGACTTTCGGCCGCACCATGGCTTACGCCTACGACAAGACTGGCAACCAGATCCGGATGACCTGGCCAGACGGGTATTACGTCGCCAACACGGTCGACGCGGTTAGCCGCCTGAAGTCCGTGGCGCTGACCACCAACAGTCCGTTCGTCACCTACGGCTTCGACGATCTGGGGCGGCGGACCTCGGCGACCAACGTCTTCAACGGAACCTCGACGACTTGGGGCTTCGATGGCGGCAATCGCCTGACCAGCCTGTCACACGACCTGCCGGGCACGTCTCAGGACGTGACCTTCGGCTTTGGCTACAATCCAGCCGGCCAGGCCACCAGTCAGTCGATCTCGAACAACGCCTATGTCTGGGGGGCGACCAGCACCAGTCTCAGCGCTACGGCTGACGGCCTCAACCGCGACGCGGCGATCGTGGCGATCGGCGGCGGCGGCTGCGCCGCCTCGGGTAAGGGCTACGACTGCAACGGCAACATCATCAACGACGGGGCCGGCCGCAACTTCGCCTATGACGGCGAGAACCGGCTGACGGCGCTGGCTGGACCGGCGAGCGCCAGCATGGCCTACGACCCGACGGGCCGGCTTTACCAGGCTACGATCAACGGAACCGTCACCCAGTTCCTCTATGCTGGCGAAAAACTGGTGGCCGAGTACGATGCCTCGGGCAACGTGCTGCGGCGCTACGTGCCCAGCTACGGCGTCGACGAAGCGATCCTCTGGTGGGAGGGCGCGGGCTTCTCCGATCCGCGCAGCCTGCACGCCGATCGCCAGGGCTCGGTGATCGCATCTTCGACCGGCGCCGTCGCCACCGTCTACACCTACGGCCCCTATGGCGAGCCGGGCGACAGCTGGGGCGCGGGCAGTCGCTTCCGCTACACCGGCCAGATCGCCTTGCCGGAAATGAAGCTCTACTATTACAAGGCTCGTGCCTATGATCCGGCGCGCGGCTGGTTCCTGCAGACCGACCCCATCGGGTATCGGGACGATCTCAACCTCTATGCCTACACGGGTGGAGACCCGCTTAATAAGACCGATCCCAGTGGACTAGGTCCGCTTATGCCGGCGATGGCAGGGGCCGGCTGTGCCGCGACCATCGAATTGGGTTGTGCGCCAGGGGCTGTCATTGGTGCTGGGTTGGCCGCTACGATTGAGCTAGGCGGCGTGCTGTGCGCTGCATTCTGCGGGAAAGTTTGGGATCATTTTCATCCCAGTGAGCCGTTCACGACGCCAGACGGGAGGGAAGTTAGAGACCACGGCTCGCGAGGAGACGGAGGCGACTATCTCAAGGGCAAAGGCTGGACGCCAGGGCAGGTTGACGATGTTATCGAAAACCACGACGACAAATATGAGCAGGGTAAAGACAACAGCAATCCGAAAGACAAGACTACGGTTTACGTTGATAAAAATGGCAATTTCGTTCGAGTAAACAACCGAACCGGCCAGGTTATACAGGTAAACGATAGAAATAACCCAAGGCAAAAGCCGCCCGCGAAGCCTCCTGAAAAGCCCCCTGAAAAACCTTCTGGGCCATGAGATCGAGATTATGGACAATATAATTTTGGAAGGGCGACTAACGAGAGGGTTGTCGGCTAAGGGAACTGATCTCTTAGATGCGGATGAGTTGCGTTGTTTGTGGCGATATGCACATGAAAAAGGTTGTATTTTGTCGGCAATGGAGGGTTATAGAATAAAGGGTGAATTCGAGTATGCAGATTTTGATTTCAATTTCCACATAGATGATCTTGTAATTGAAGGATGCGATTCCTTGCCTCAGTCTATCTCCGCGAGGGTGGAGGAGTTGGCAGAAGAGGCTAAGCGTAGTGCGGACCCTATTCGATTTCAGGCATGGTTTAGGAATGGAGGGCTGTGAGGTGTTGTCGGCTTAGCCGGAGCGCTGCGAGGCGCTTTGGCAGGACGTGGCTTGTTGGAAGCGGCAGGAGCGCGCCATGCGTGCTCTGTCGTTCAAGTGTCACCGGTTCCTGGCCGAGGTTATCCGCTACGCCGTTTGGCTCTATTTCCGTTTCACCCTGAGCTTCCGTGACCTCCAAGAGTTGTTGGCGCAGCGTGGGATTGAGGTCAGCTACGAGGCGATCCGCTGCTAGACGATCAAGTTCGGACCGCAGATCGCCAAGAATCTGAAGCGGAGGCGGCCGCCGCGCTGAAGTTAATCAAGCGCTTGCTGCGTAACCAGCCCGTCGGGCCGCTGTCGATCACAACCGACGGCCTTGGTTCCTGCACCGCCGCGCTCTGGGAGTTGGACCTGCACGACCTGCATCGTCCCGGTCGATTGCGCGAAAACAATCGCGCCGAAAATGGCCGCCTGCCGATCCGGCGACGGGAGCGAAAGATGCAGGGCTTCAAGTCCCAGGCCTCCGCCCAGAGATTCCTCACCTCGCCGGGAAGTCCACTGCCTGCGGCCGCCCAGCGAAGCCGCCGCCGCCCGTATACGGCAGGCACCCGCTAAGCGCCGCGATGGCGCGGGCTTCGGCGATCAGGCGGGCGTCGCTCGGCGGGGCGCTGTCGGGGCGCAGGATCCTCGGCGGGCTGGCGATCAGGCCGCGGCTGTCGAGGGTGACCTCCAGCTTCACCGCCACGCCCGAGCGTCCGGGCAGCTTCTTCCAGCAGGGCTCGACGAAGCCGAAGAGGCCGCCCGCGCCGGCGCCCTTGCCGTTGGTCGGGGCCGACGACCGCGGGCCGGCAGAGGGCTTGGCGGTCTGGCCCTCGCGGTCGCGCCCCGCGCCCTGTCCGCCGTCGTCGCGCTGTCCCTTGCCCTGACCGACGCCGTCGGCCTCGCCGCGGCTGCGTTCGGTGCGCGCGGCCTCCACCGCCTCGAGCAGGCTGCGGGCGCTGGCGCGCGGCTGGTCCTGGGGCACGGGAATGGCGATTGCGGGATCGGCCTGGCGCAGCTTGGCCAGAAGTTGAGCGATCTGGGCCGCCTGCGTCTCGGCCGGATCGGGCTGCTCGGCGCCGGCGCGGCCGGAAAGCTCCACCGCCACATAGGGCTCGACTGGGCCCTCCGCCTCGCCGCCGCCGGCCGCGGCCAATTCGCCGCCCGGTAGACCGAAGATCGCCAGCAGCAGGACCGCGTGCAGTCCGACCGACGCGGCGATCGCCAGTGTGTCGCGGCGGGCGCGGTTTCGCGCGGGGCGGGCGTTCGGGGCGAAGATCAAGCGAGTAACCACTGGTTGCGCGCCGGGCTTATATGATAGATTCGACGTTCGGAAGTTCTTGTACGAGGGGCGGTGCGTGTCTGGGGCGACGCGCGCCGGATTTGCCATCACCACCGGCGTTTTTCATCGCGACCCGCGCGGCGTTGACGGGTTCGCCGCGGTCGACGCGTTGGTCGCGCTGGTCGTGCTGTCCATGTGTCTGGCGCTCGTGCTGACCGCGGCCCAGGCGGCCCGGCGCGCCGCCGAGACGGCCGCCGAGATCGCCGCCGCCCAGGCCCTGCTGCGCTATCTGGCCGAGACCGCGCCCGCCCGTATCGACCAGGCCTCCGGCCGCAGCGACCGCCTGGCGTGGTCGCGCGAGGTGTCTGCGATTACCGGCCAGACCCTGCGCCCGCGGCTGTGCCGCGTCGTCGTCCGGCTGCGCGGCGAGAAGAGCCGCCGCCGCTATGAGCTTTCCACCGAGCGCCCCTGTCCGGAGGCGGCCTGATGCGCGAGGACGGCTACACCCTGGCCGAGGCGCTGGCGGCGATCGTCATGATCGGGCTGGCGATCGGCGGCCTTTCCCAGGCGGTGCACGTCATCGGGCGGCTGCAGGCCGGCGCGGCCGCCGGCGTCCAGGCGCAGGCCCGCCAGGGGCGCCTGCAGCAGGCGCTCGACCGGCAGATGGCCCAGGTCGGCCCGGCCTGGTCCGACGCCGGGCCCGCCGAAGGCTCGGCCGGCGCCGCCAGCCTGCCCTGCGGCGGCGACGCCGTCTGCGGCCTGGCGCTGACGAGCGACGCGGACGGCGGGGTCCTGTCGATGGTCGATGCGCGCGGCGTGCGCCGCAGCGTCGTGTTCGGCGCCGCCCGGCCGGTGCTGCGCTTCGTCGATGCGGCCGGCGTCCACGACGCCTGGCCGCCAGCCTCGCCCACCCCGCGCCGGCCGTTGCTGGCCGTGGCGGTGGTCGACGCGGGGCGGGGTGGGCGTCCCCTGGCCGTGGGGCGGATCTGGTCGCGTCAGCCGGGCGCGTGCCAGTTCGACGGGGTGTCCGGCCAGTGCAGGAACGCGTCTTGATCACCCCCGCCAATCTCCAGCTCATCGAGGCCGAGGCTGTCGACGCGGCTCCCGAGCCCGAGGTCGCCGAGGCCCGGGTCTTCGCGCGCTCGATCACGGCGCCGCCCGGCTGGCCCTGGGAGCAGGTCCGCGCCGCGGGCCTGGAGGCGCGCCACGCCGCGCCGCTGCCGTTCGGCGAGGTCGCCCACCAGGTGCGGCGACTGGAAGCCTGGCGCGCCGGCCGTCCCACCCGCTTCGCCGCCTTCTACGTCCGCCGCGCCGAGGTCGGCGAACGGCTGGAGGCCGAGGTCCTGCTGAGCGGCGAGCGCCACAAGGTGGTGTTCGTCTCCGCCGAGCAGCAGCGTCGCCGCCTGCGCCTGCTGGTCGGGGTCGGCCTGGGCGCGGGGCTTCTGGTGTTCGGTGCGATCCTCGCCGCCGCCGCCGCCCGGCACGCCGGCGAAGAAGCCGAGCAGCGCCTTTCGGCCTTGGAGACGCGCGCCGCCGCCGACCTGAGGCGCGCCCAGGTTTTGCGCCGTCAGCGCCAGCTGTCGGCGGCGATCGAGGATCGCGACCGCGGGCCGGGCTTCGAGGCGCCGCTGTCCGAACTGGCCTGGAGCGCCCGCGGCAAGCGACCCGAGGCCCGCATCCTGGCCTGGCATTGGGAGCCGGGCCTGACCGCCGTGGAAAGCCGCGGCAAGGATTCGCCCTTCGTCGCCTCCGACCGGCCGGTGGAGCGCTCCGGCGCGCCCGTGCGGCGCGGGGTCTGGCTCTGGGGCGTGGGCGCCAGCTCGCCCGCCGCCCCCACCGCCGCGGAGGTCCGGCCATGAGCCCGCGCCTCGCCGTCCCCGGACCGGTGCTGATGTTCGGCGGCTTCGTCGTCGCCGCGAGCCTGGCGCTGGTCGCCGCCTGGGGTCTGGCCAGCCTGGCCCAGCCGGCTGATCTCGACGCGCGGCTGGCCGCCGTCGACGCCGTGCAGCAGCGAACCCAGGGCCTGCTGGCTGGGCGAAGCGGAAGCGTGGTCTACGCGGCCGAGGCGGTCTGCCCCTCGACGGGCGCCGCCGATCTGGCCGTATTGCGCGCCCGCCTGAACGGCCTGGCCGCCGCCGCCGGGCTGAGCGAGGTCCGCGTCGAGGTCGCGGCCAGCCAGGCCGCGTTCGGCGATCCGCTGTCGCCCGCCGGTTTTGAGATCGCCGCGCGCGGCCCCTACGCCGCCGCGGTCGGGCTGGTGGACGCCCTTCAGCGCGGCCCGGCCCTGGCCTATGCCGACGCCGTCGATCTGCACGCGGAGGACGCCGCCGCCGTCCGCATCGCTCTCAAGGGACGCTTCTATTGCTGGACCGCCGCCTCACGCTGATCCTCGCCGCCGCGCCGGTCGGGCTGGCGCTCGGCGTCGCCGCCTGGGCGGCCGCCGG
>NZ_JBYCZS010000026.1:0-90759 GCF_057586355.1 Caulobacter sp. SRI_008 | reverse complement strand
GCCGGCCGCGGCCCCAGCGCCCACGGCCGCTCCGGCCGAAAGCTGGGGGCCGCCCGCGATCAAGCCGCTGGCGATCCCGGGGGCGAAGAGCCCCAGGCCAAGCAGGCACAGCGAGGCCAGCACCACGGCCAGGGCCTCCTCGATCGTCGGCTGACTGGAGGAGAAGCCGGCGGTGAATTGCGCAAACAGCGTCGAGCCGATGCCGACCACGACGGCCAGCACCATGACCTTTACGCCGGAGGCCACGACCGCCCCGAGCACGCGCTCGGCGAGGAAGGCGGTCTTGCCAAAGAGCCCCCAGGGCATCAGCACGAAGCCGCACAGGGTCGTCAGCTTGAACTCGATCAGCGTCACGAAGAGCTGGACCGCCAGGACGAAGAAGCTCAGCACGACGATCAGCCAGGCCACCAGCAGGATGGCGATCTGGATGAAATTCTCGAAGAAGGCGACATAGCCCATCAGGCCCGAAATGCTCTCCAGCAGCGGGCGGCCAGCATCGATCCCAGCCTGGGCGACACGGCCGGGACGAAGAAGGTCGGCGGCGGCGAAGCCGGTCCCGGACGCCTTCAGGCCAAGGCCCGCGAAGCTCTCGAAGATGATCCTGGCCAGGGCGTTCCAGTTGCCGATCAGATAGGCGAAGGCCCCGATGAAGAGCGTCTTGCGGATCAGGCGCGCGATGACGTCCTCGCCTTCGCCCAGGCTCCAGAAGACTGCGGCCAGGGTGACGTCGATGACGATCAGGGTCGTGGCGATGAACGCCACCTCGCCGCCGAGCAGGCCAAACCCGGAGTCGATATAGGCGGTGAAGACGCCCAGGAACCGGTCGATGACGCCTGGCCCCTCCATCAGCGCTTGGCCTCCGCCCCGCCCAGGAAGCGCGTGCGCGCATCGGCCCAGGCCTTCAGGCAGGTCGGCTCTTGCGCGCCTGCCGCGCCGAGCGCCTGGCATCGCGCCAGTTCGGCCTGGTGGACCTTGGGATAGGCGGGCGCGGCGATCACCGGCGCCGGCGGCGGGGCGGGCGTCTTGCGTCCGGCCTCGAGCACGGTGACCAGAACGACCAGGGCGGCCAGGCCGATCGCGCCCAGGCGGAAAGCCAGGCGCGCGCTCATGGCTGGTTGAACATCTTGGCCGAGCCGGGCTGATAGCCGGTTCCGGGCGTCAGGAAGCGCCGAAGCTGTTCGCGGGCCTGGTCCTGCGCGGCCGCGCGCTGCGCCGCCTCCAGGGTCTGGGCCCGGCCCGAGGCGGCCAGCAGGGTGATCAGGTCCGAAAGCTGCTGAGACTGTAGCGCGAGAAGCTGGTTGCCCGCCTGCGCGGCCTGCAGAGCGCCGCTTGCCGATTGGCTGGCGCTCACCAGGACGCTCATCTCCGAACGGGCCTGGTCGAGATTGCCAACGACGCCGGCCTGCACCTTTAAGGCGTCTTGGAAGGCGCCTACGCTGTTGGCCCAGCGCGTGCGGGCGTCGGCCACCAGGTCAAGATCGCCGGCGCTCAGATCGGCGGACCGATAGGCGGCCTTGAACGCCGCCTCGATATCGCTGACCCGCATCGCCAGGCCCTTGGCCTCGTCGACCAGGGCGCGGGTGCGCTGCAACTGGTTCTGCAGCGTATCCAGCGCCGAGTAGGGCAGCGTGGTCAGGTTGCGGGCCTGGTTGACGAGCGACTGGGCCTGGTTCTGAAGGCTGGTGATCTGGTTGTTGATCTGCTGCAGCGAACGGGTCGCGGTCAGCAGGTTCTGGGCGTAGTTGGACGGGTCGAAGACGGTTAACTGCGCGAGCGCGACGGCCGGAGCCGACGCGAGGACGCTGACCGCCAGCAGCAGCCGGCGACGAGCAAGGCGCGGGGTCATGACAGAATCTCCTGTGGCAGGGTCGAGAGAAGGTCGGCCGCCCAGTCGAGTCCCCGCTCCACGAGCCAAGCTTGCGCGAAGCCGTCAGGACCGGCGCTGGCCAGGACACGGTCCATGGCGGCGTGATCGCTCTTTGAAGACGCCGCAGCGAAGGCCAGGGCCACTTCGCCCAGCCCCAGCTCGAAGAGGCGGTCGCCCACCGGCGACTGGCAGTAGTAGTCGCGCTTGGGCGTGGCCCGGGCGAGGATTTCGATCTGCCGGGCGTTGAGGCCGAAGCTTCGGTAGACCTCGGCGATCTGCGGTTCCAGAGCCCGGGCGTTGGGCAGGAACAGGCGCGTAGGGCAGCTTTCGATGATCGCCGGCGCGATCGTGCTGCCCTCGATGTCGGCCAGGGATTGGGTGGCGAAGACGACGCTGGCGTTTTTCTTGCGCAGGGTCTTGAGCCACTCGCGCACCTGGCCGGCGAACAGCGGATCATCCAGCGCCAGCCAGCCCTCGTCGATGATCACCAGGGTCGGCCGACCGTCCAGCCGCGCCTCGATGCGGTGGAAAAGATAGGACAGCACCGCCGCCGCGCCGGGCGTGCCGACCAGCCCCTCGATCTCGTAGGCTTCCAGATCGGCGACGCCGAGATTCTCATGATCGGCGTCCAGCAGCCGGCCCGCCGGTCCGCCCAGACAGTAGGGCGACAACGCCAGCTTCAGCGGCGCGTCCTGAAGAAGCGCCGCCAGCCCCGCCAGGCTTCGCTGATCGAGCGGTGTGCTGGCCAGGGCGTCCAGAGCCGACCACAGGTGCTGGCGCCCTTCGGGGCCCGGCGCGGCGCTCTCGCGGGTGAGCAGGGCCGTGAGCCAGTCGAGCGCCCAAGCCCGTTCGGCCAGATTATCGACGCGCGCCAGCGGCTGGAGAGCGGGCGCGCCGTCCGCGCCCAGATCATGGAACCGTCCGGCCATGGCCAGCACCGCAGCCCGGATCGAGCCCCCGAAGTCGAAGGCGAAGATCTGGGCGCCGGCGTAGCGGCGAAACGATAGGGCGAGGACGGCCAGCAGCACCGACTTGCCCGCCCCGGTTGGTCCCACCACCAGGGCATGGCCGACATCGCCGACGTGGAGCGAAAACCGGAAGGGCGTGGAGCCGTCGGTGCGCGCCTGGAGCAGCGGCGGGCCACCAAGGTGCGCGTCGCCGTTCGGCCCGGCCCACACCGCCGAGAGCGGCATCATGTGGGCGAGGTTGACCGTCGAAATCGGCGGCTGACGGACGTTGGCGTAGACCTGGCCCGGCAGGCTGCCAAGCCAGGCCTCCACGGCGTTCAGGCTTTCGGGGATGACCGTGAAGTCCCGTCCTTGGATGACCTTCTCGACGAGACGAAGCTTGTCGTTGGCGACCCTCGGATCGGCGTCCCAGACCACCACGCTTGCGGTGACGAAGGCCTGGGCGACGTCATCGGCGCCCAGATCCTGCAGAGCCGCATCAGCGTCGGCGGCCTTGTTGGCTGCATCGGTGTCGACCAGCGAGGAGGCCTCGTTGGTCATCACCTCCTTGAGAATGGCGCTGATCGACTTGCGCTTGGCGAACCATTGCCTGCGGATCTTCGAGAGCAGTTTGACCGCGTCGGTCTTGTCGAGCATCAGCGCCCGCGTCGACCAGCGGTAAGGAATGGCCAGCCGGTTCAGCTCGTCGAGAATTCCGGGGAAGGTCACGCTCGGAAAGCCGATCACGGTGAGCACCCGCAGGTGCTGGTCGCCCAGGCGTGGCTCCAGACCGCCGATCAGCGGCTGGGTGGCCAAGAGCACGTCCAGGTGCATCGGCGTCTCGGGCACGCGAACCGTCTGGCGCGTGGTCGAGACCGCGCCATGCAGGAACGTCAGCGTCGCCGCATCGTCCAGCCAGGCGGCCAGGGGCATGAAGCCCTCAATCAGCTGCAGGACGCGATCCGTCCGTTGAATGAAGCCTTGGGCCTCCTCCCAGGCGTCGGGTCCTCGTGAGGCCCGTCCCTCGAACATCAGCGCCCCCAGGCGCGAGACGTCCTCGGCGGGCGGGCGCCAGACGAAGGTCAGGTAGTAGCGGGACTCAAAGTGTGATCCGTCCTCGGCGAACTGTTCGCGCCGCTCCAGATCCACCAGCGCCGAAACCCGATCGGGAAATCGGCTCGCGGCGTAGCTGGGCGCCGGATCCCGTCTGGCCTCGACGAACAGCGCCCATCCCGAACCGAGCCGGCGCAGGGCGTTGTTCAGCCGCGCCGTCGTCGCCGTCAGCTCGGCCAGGGTGGCGCTGTCGAGATCCGGGCCGCGAAAGCGGGCGGTCCGCTGAAGACTGCCGTCCTTGTTGAGAACGACCCCTTCTGCGACCAGCGCCGCCCACGGCAGAAAATCGGCCAGGGCCGGGGTCCGGTCGCCATAGGCCTTGAGCGCCATCATCGGCTCAGACCCGCAAGTACGGCGGATAGCGCAGGTGGCGTCGTCCCACCTCGACGAACTGCACGTCGTAGCGCGCCGCCCAGACCGCCAGGCCGTGACCGATCATCCAGATGACCAGACCGACGATCCAGAGCCGAAGGCCCAGACCGATGGCGGCGGCGAGCGTGCCGTTGGCGATCGCCACCGTGCGGGGCGCGCCGGCGAGCAGGATCGGCTCCAGCAGCGCGCGATGCACGACGGCGTGGTAGCCGGCGGGAATATCGCCGGGGCTCATGCGATCATCGCTCCGCCGCCGAACGAGAAGAACGACAGGAAGAAGCTGGAGGCGGCGAAGGCGATCGAAAGGCCGAACACGATCTGGATCAGGCGGCGAAACCCGCCCGACGTCTCGCCGAACGCCAGCGACAGCCCCGTCACGATGATCACGATCACCGCGACGATCTTGGCGACCGGCCCCTCGATCGATTCCAGGATCGATTGCAGGGGCGCTTCCCAGGGCATCGAGGAGCCCGCCGCCCTGGCCGGCAGCGCGTAGAGGAGGCCGCCGGCGGTGATGGCGGCGCAGCCGAGCCGATCGAGCATGGATCCGGCCAGCAGCCGGCGTTTGCGGCGCGCGGGCGCATGGGGCGAGGTCATTGCGGGTCTCCTAGGGGTGAGAGCACGTAGTCGCCGTCCGCGAGCGCCTCGACGACGACGAGGTCGGTGAGCCGGCGCGGGCCGTCGCGTCCGGACAGGACGGCGACGAGGTCGATGGTTTCGGCGATGAGGGCGCGCGGAACGGACGTCGCCGTCTCCTGGATCAGCTGCTCGAGCCGGCGCAGCGCCCCCAACGGCGTGCCGGCGTGGATGGTCGCCACCCCGCCCGGATGGCCCGTGCCCCAGGCCTTGATCAGGTCGAGCGCCTCGGGACCGCGTACCTCGCCGATGATGATCCGGTCAGGCCGCAGCCGAAGGGTCGAGCGCAGAAGCTCGGTCAGGGAGGCCACGCCCTCCTTGCTGCGCAAAGCCACCGTGTTGGCGGCTGGGCATCGCAACTCGATCGTGTCTTCGATCAGCACGATCCGCTCGTCGCGCTCGGCCAGTTCGGCGAGCAAGGCGTTGGCCAGGGTGGTCTTGCCGCTGGAGGTGGCGCCGGCGATGAGGATGTTCTTGCGATCGGCGATCGCGGCCTTGAGCAGCCGGGCCTGGCGCTGATCCATCATATGGGCCCTGACATAGTCGGCCAGTCGCAGGGCCTGGATCGCCGGCTTGCGGATGGCGAAGATCGGCGCCGTGACCACCGGCGGCAGCAGGCCCTCGAAGCGCTCGCCGCCCTCGGGCAGTTCGGCCGAAACCCTGGGGCTTCGGGCGTGAACCTCGACGCCGACATGGTGAGCCACGAGACGGACGATCCGCTCGGCGTCGGCGGCGCCGAGGATCGCGTCGGTCGCAAGTAGCCCCTCGCCCAGCCGCTCCACCCAGAGCCGGCCATCGGGATTGAGCATCACCTCGACCACATCGGCCTCGGCGAGCCAGGCGCTGATCGTCGGCCCCAGCGCGGTGCGCAGCATGCGCTGACTGCGCTGCGCGGGTTCGCGAGCAAGGGGATGAAGGGACACGACAGAGCCTCGGCGTCGAGCGGAGGCTCACTAGAGAAGGCCGCCGTCCAGGTCGCGCAACAAGCGCTTTGGGTCGAGCGAGGTATGGCGCGCAAAGACAGGCGATGGCGTAGGAGGGCCGGGTTTGCGTAGAGCCGGCAGTGCGGAGACCCGGAAAAACGCCCGTGGTTCAGCTTGCCCAAGGTGGTGGGCGCGGTGATGGTGCTCACATGGTTGAGCGCATGGATTTCACCGACAAGATCAGGGCGCTTGTGATCACCGAACTGGCCCTGGCCAATCGCGATCCAGAGCGGGTCGAACAGGTGATCGCGCGGCTGGCCGAATTGCTCGCCGCCGCGCTGGTGGTGGCGCACCGCGATGATCAGCGGGCGCTGGATCAGAGGTGCTCGGCCCTCGAAGCCCAGATACACCGCGAGGCCGTTCTCAAGCTTGAGATGTTGCGGGCCCTGGGCGCGGATCGATGGGACGAAGAGCCCCCGACCTAGGGCTCGACCAGATCATCGGGCTGGGTCGCGGCGATATCCTGCGACAATGTCTTGCCCTTGGCGATCCGTCGGCCGAGCGCGGCCAGGAAGTTGTCGTAGCGCTCACGTCCCTTGGCTTGCTGGGCGGCCAGGGCCGCTTCAGGAAGGGCCAGGGTGTTGGCCAGCCAGAACCGGACGAAGAGGCCGATCGCCTCACTGGCGATGAGACCTTGCTGCTCGAGACGATCGGCTTGGCGCGAGAGGCGATCCAGGCGCCGGCTGAGCGCCGCCTCAAGCTGTTCAGCGCCGTCGGGCGACAGGAAGGACTCCAGCGCGGCCTCAACGACCAGCGCCTGGGAAATGCGCTTTCGCAGCGCATAGTCCGCCAGACGCCGCGCCAGGCCCGGTGGAAGGCGAAAGGTGTGCTTGCTGCGCATGTCTAAAGCTCCACGCCATCGTCCGGATCGAGCGCCGCCAACCTCGCCGTTCCCGACATCCGCCGATCAAGACGCGTAGCCGCGGCGTCGAGGTCTCCCTCCGCCCCGCCGTCCTCGAAGGCGAACTCGTCGGCGAAGCTGGCGGGCTCGGTCAGGGACGAGGCCAGATCGAGCGCGCGCGGCGAAGGTCCTTCGCCATCGCTCTCGCCGAGGGAGGAGCCGCCGACGGGACCAGCGTCGTGAGCCGGGACCGCGCGCCCGCACCAATCGTCGGGGCGCGGCTCCACGGCCCGCCAGGGTGAGGGCGGCGGCAAGATCCGCCGCGCCAGGCGCGGATCCTCAAAGTAGCGCGCCTTGCGGGCCCGGATCGGCGCGGAGCCGGCCAGCATGACCACCTCGTCGTCGGCCGGCAGTTGCATGATCTCGCCGGGCGTCAGCAGGGGGCGGGGCGATTCCGCCTTGGAGACCATCAGATGGCCAAGCCAGGGCGAGAGCCTGTGGCCCGCATAGTTGCGCATGGCCCGCTCCTCGGTCGCCGTACCCAAGGCGTCGGAGATGCGCTTGGCGGTGCGCTCGTCATTGGTGGCGAAGCAGACGCGCACATGACAGTTGTCGAGAATGGCGTTGTTGGGCCCGTAGGCGCGCTCGACCTGGTTGAGCGATTGGGTGATCAGGAACGCCTTGACCCCGTAGCCGGCCATGAACGCCAGCGTGCTCTCCAGGAAATCGAGGCGGCCTAGGACGGGCAGCTCGTCGAGCATGAGCAGAAGGCGCTGGCGCTCGTCCACGCCGTGCAGGCTCTCGGTGAGGCGGCGAACGATCTGGTTCAGGATCAGCCGAATGAGCGGTTTGGTGCGGCTGACGTCCGAGGGCGGGACGACGAGATAGAGCGAGCACGGCCCGCCCTCGACAAGATCGGCGATGCGCCAGTCGCATCGCGCCGTCACCCGCGCCACGACCGGATCGCGGTAGAGGCCCAGGAAGGTCATGGCCGTGGACAGCACCCCGGAGCGCTCGTTGTCGCTCTTGTTCAGAAGCTCGCGCGCGGCGCTGGCGACGACGGGGTGAGGTCCGTCCTCGCCCAGATGCGGGGTGCGCATCATCACCGCCAGGGTCTGTTCGATCGTGCGCTTGGGGTCCGAGAGGAAGGTGGCCACGCCGGCCAGGGTCTTGTCGGTCTCGGCGTAGAGCACATGCAGGATCGCGCCGACCAAGAGCGCGTGGCTGGTTTTTTCCCAATGGCTGCGCTTGTCGAGCGAGCCTTCTGGATCAACCAGAATGTCGGCCACGTTCTGGACGTCGCGCACCTCGTTCTCGCCGCGGCGCACCTCCAGGAGCGGGTTGTAGGCTGACGAACCCTGGTCGGTGGGATCGAACAGCAGCACCCGGCCAAGGCTCGCCCGAAAGCCCGCCGTCAGCGTCCAGTTCTCGCCCTTGATGTCATGGACGATCGTCGAGCCGGGCCAGGTCAGGAGGCTAGGCACGACCAGGCCGACGCCCTTGCCCGAACGCGTCGGGGCAAAGCAGAGAACGTGCTCTGGCCCTTGGTGGCGAAGATAGTCTTGGTCATGGCGCCCGAGCACGACGCCTTGGTCGCCGAGCAGGCCCGCTTGGCGGATTTCCTGGGGCGAAGCCCACCGCGCGGTGCCGAACGTGCCGGCCCGCCCTCGTTCGCGGGCGCGCCAGACCGACAGCAAGATGGCCGCGCCCGCTGAGAGCAGGCCGCCGCTGGCCGCCACCGCCGCGCCCCGCAGGAAGATCGCTGGCGCGTAGGCGTCGAAGGCGAACCACCACCAGAAGAAGGCCGGCGGCGGGTAGACGCGGTAGTGCGCCAGGACAAACCAGGGCGCACCCAGCTCTGGCTGGTGGCCGAGCGCGTGGGCGGTGATCTGGGTCGCCGTCCAGGTCGTGACCAGAACGGTCCCGGCCACGACGGCGATGGGCAGCCAGAGGATTCTGGTCGGCGACACGGTCGTCTCCACACAGGCGGAGACAGACCAATTGCGTCAGGAAGGCAGGACGCCAGGGGCAAAAAGCGCGCGTCGTGCGCTGGCGTGCAAAGACAGGCGGCGGCGTAGATCCGATCTTTGACGACGCGGGGGCGGCGCGCTAACCGATGGAGGCCTTGGTCGGGGAGCCTAGCGGCATGTCCAAGCGCTCGCGCCAAAACCCTGGGGGTCCTCGCACGACTTTTCCAACTCCCCGACTACGGTCGTCAGCCTTGAATGAGAGTCGTCGCGGGCTCGAGCCAAATATTCTGACTGCCCACGCAAATCGCCTAGACTCCACGCATTGCGTGGGCATACTCTCATGTGCGTGGAGGTGATCATGGCAGATTTGGAAGCCTTGTCGTCGCAGGACATTCGGCTTTTCCGCACCGAGCTCGACATGACTCGTGCTGAACTCGCCAGCCGCTTGGGCGCGGGTGTGCGCACTGTTGAGGACTGGGAGGCCGGACGGCGCACGGCGCCGGTCATGCTCCGCCTGGCGCTCGCGGCGCTGGCCAGGGAAGTTCCACCCTGGCAACCTGCGCCTGCCTTGACCCCTGAAGCCAGCGTCGAGGATGCAGAGCGGGCCGTCTCGGTGATCCTTGCCCGGCTCGGGGACGAGAGAGCTTCGCGGTTCACCGATCGCTACCAGGACCTTGTAAGGGCTGAAGCGACACCGGCCGAGCGGGTGCTTTGTGGTCACCTGATCGGCTTTGAAGATGGCTACAACACCGCCGATCTCTGCGAGGCGTGGAGCAGTTGGCCTCAAAAGGGTTGGCGGACGAGCTACGTATTCTGGCCCACGATGCACGGCGTCACCCCGACCGTCGGGATAGAGTGCCGACATGAAGACAAGGTCCGGGAGTTGGCGATCTTCGTAGATCAGCGTCGCCCCGGCGAACGGCTCCCCGAGAAGCTACGCATCGAGACGGCTTTGGTGGCGCGAGGCGTTCGCGTTCTATCGTTCAGCGCCGCTGACGTGCTGACCGATGGCGAGCGCTGTAAACGCACCATCGAAGTGGTCGTGTCCGAGATGGTCGATGAAGTCCTCTATGAAGACGGGCAGATCGCAAAGCCTTGGAAACGCCCGGAGCATCGATAGGTGTGGCGACTTAGCGTTCGGCGCACCTCGGCTATCAGGCAGAGATGTCGCCTTCCTGGGATGGGCGGGTGGCTCCTAGATCGCCGATGAGCCCGACAAGGCGCGCTCAAGGCAAGTGACGATCGCCTCGCCGGTAAAGGGCTTCTGCAGGAAGCACGCCGCGCCCAGCTCAAGCCCGCGTTGTTGGGTGCGCGCGTCGTCGAAGGCGGTGATCAGGATGACGGGGGTGGCGACGCCGCGGTCGGTGAGCGCGATCTTGAGGTCAAAGCCGCTGAGGCCCGGCATCTGAACATCGCTGATGACGCAGTCGGCAGCGGTGACCTGGTCCGAGCCGAGGAAAGCCGCGGCGGAGTCAAAGCTTGCGATCCCGTAGCCCAGCGACCGGATCAGCGCTTCGAGCGACGTGCGGACCGCCTCGTCGTCATCGACCACGCAAATCAACGGAACTTGCGACACCAGGGCATCCTCTGTTGCGCGTCGACCGCGGGAGGAGGCTGGCGACAACGACGCCGCCTAGGTGCCTGAAGCGGGCGCGCCGGGAAATAATACTCGGGTGTATGGCGCTATGACGCAGCCGCCGCTTTCAGGTCCAGCAGTTCGGCCAGGCGCGCGAACTCGAGCATCGACTTGGCGCCCATCTTCCGCATCGCCGTGCTGCGATGGATTTTCACGGTCACTTCCGACAAGCCGATCTCAAAGGCGATCTGCTTGCTCATCAGACCCGTGGCGACCAGGCCCATCACTTGGCGTTCGCGCGGGGTCAGGGTCTCGTAGCGTTGGCGCGCCTCATCAACGCCGCTCTGCTCGTGGCGCTGGGCGTCGTCCTTGGCGATGGCGGCCATGACCGCGTCGAGCATGTCCTGGTCGCGAAAAGGCTTGGCCAGGAAGTCGATGGCGCCGGCCTTCATGCCCCGAACGGTCATGGGAATATCGCCATGCCCGGTCATCAGCACCACCGGCATGCGGATGTCGGCCGCGTTGAGCTGGCTCTGGAAGTCGAGCCCGCTGACGCCCGGCAACCGGATATCCAAGACAAGGCATCCTTTGTCATGCGCATGTCCGGACTTGAAGAAGTCCTGGGCGGTGGAAAAGAGGCGGGTTTGCAGGCCGACGGAGCGGAACAGGCTGTCGAGCGCGTCTCGGACAGCGGCGTCGTCATCAACGATGTGGACAGTGGGCTCGGACATTTGCCTGATAGCTGGACCACCCATCGCGCGCCGTCAATAAAGGCGCGCAACCTTTGGTGAGGATGATGTTGAAGGCCTTCGACGCCGCCGAACAGACTGGCGCCTCGCCCGAAGACCTGCGCGCCATCACCAACGCCGTGCCGGCCTTGATCTCGTTTTTCGACGCCGACCATGTCTGCCGGTTCGCCAACGACTTCCACCGAGAATGGTACGGCCGGGCGCCCGAGGAGCTCGTCGGCAAGCCGATGCTCGACTTCATCGGCCCCGACCTCTACGCGTCCCGTCGTCCGTTTCTCGACCGCGTCGCGGCCGGCGAGCAAGTGGCCTTCGACGCGGTGGTTCCGCACCGCGACGGCGGCGTGCGTGACGCAGCGATCCGCTACGTGCCCAAGATGGGGCCTTCGGGGTTCGAGGGGTTCTACATCCTGGTGTTCGACGTCGCTCGGCGAAAGCAGGAGCTGGCGGGCATGCTCGACCTGGCTCACGACGCTATCTTCGTGCGCGACCTGCACGACAACATCACCTTCTGGAACCAGGGTTCGCAGGAACTCTATGGCTACGGCCGTGAGATCGCTCGGCTCTCCAACGCCCACGACCTGCTTCAATCCCACTTTCCCTCGCCCCTTGAGGAAATCAACGCCCAGCTGCTGGCCACCGACCAGTGGCAAGGCGAAGTCACCCGCCGTCTGGCCGACGGCCGCGAGGCGGTGATCTCCACGCGCTGGTCGCTGCGTCGTGACGAGACCGGCACGCCTGTCGAGATCCTTGAGACCGGACGCGACATCACCGAAAGCCGTCGCGCCGAGGACGCTTTGAGGCGCAGTGAGTACCGCTTCCGCAACGTCTTCCACGCCATGAGCGTGTCGTTCTGGGAGCTGGATTTCTCGGCCCTCGCCGGCATCCTGGGCCGGCTGAAGGCCCAGGGCGTGACGGACCTGCGTGGCCACATCGCGGACCATCCCGGTTTCGTGCGCGAGATGATGGAGTGCAGCCAGGTCGTCGACGTCAACGACAAGTCGCTGCAGCTCTTCAACGCCACCCGCGACCAGCTGGTCGGGCCCGTGGCGCGGTTCTGGCCGCCGGCGAGCGAGCACATCTTCGCCGCCAGCGTCATGGCCTCCTTGGAGCGCAAATCCCACTTCGAGGCGGAGACCAAGTTTCGCACCCATGACGGGCGCGACTTCGATGGCCTGTTCACCTGCTGCTTTCCCCGCGAGCATCTGCCTCGCGGCACGACGCTGGTGGGCATCATCGACATTTCCGATCGGATCCGCGCCCAAGAAGATCTCCAGCGCGTGCAGTCCGAGCTTGCCCACGCCGCGCGGATCTCGACCCTGGGCGAACTGACCGCCTCGATCGCCCATGAGGTCAACCAACCGCTTACCGCCATCGTGACCAACGGCGAGGCGGGCATGCGCTGGCTGCGGCGCGACACGCCCGATCTGGAAGAGGTGCGCAAGGCTATCGATCGCATGATCGGTGAAGCCACCCGCGCTTCAGGCATTATCGGGCGGATCCGGACCATGGCCGTCAAGGGCGAGCCCGAGAAGGTCAGGGTCGAGGTCAACGGCCTGGTCGAGGACGCCACCCTGCTCGTCCGCCGTGAACTGGCGGCTCATGACGTGGCGCTGCAGCTGCAGTTGGCGCCCGATCTGCCCGAGGTGGACGCCGATCGCGTGCAACTGCAGCAGGTCGTGGTCAATCTGATGGTCAACGCCGTGCAGGCGATGGCCGAGGCCGGCGGCGTCGATCGCAACCTAACGATCCGCACGGCCCAGGATCACGGCCATGTGGTGATGTCGGTCAGCGACACGGGCCCCGGTGTCGCGCCAGAACGCCGCGACCAGCTCTTCAACGCCTTCTACACCACCAAGGCCAGCGGCATGGGCATGGGCCTTTCGATCTGCAAAACGATCATCGAGGCCCATGGCGGCGACATCGCCGTTGATGACGGCCCAGCGCGCGGCGCGACCTTCCGCCTGCGTCTGCCCGCCTTTCAGGCGGCCGATGCATCCGCGCCTTCCGCCCTTCTGGAGACCCGGTGAAGGCGCCGGGCTTCCTCTAGCAGCCAGACGACATTTTCCCTGGCGTCCAGCCATCCCCAGGATGGGATTTCGTTGCTCAGGGTGTCGATAGCGGTGTCGTGGTCGTAACAACCGTAGCGCACGAGATGGTCGTACTGGCCGGAGACATAGACGGCGAGCGACCAGTGGCGGCGGAAGCGCTCGACCGCCTCGGTCAAGGCCGCCGCGTTGCGAGCCGCCTGCAGCACGGCGTCGTAATCGACGTCATGGCGCTGGTTGGGGCCAACGGCCAGGATCGCCGCGCGAAGATCATCGACCGTGAGCACCTGGCCCGACAGCCCCTGGTGGCGCGTGCGGAACACCGTGACGATCTCCCGGCAGTCCTGGCATATCAGCACTTGGCGTTGGTGACTGATGACGAGCGCGGCCTCCTCGTCCCGCCGGTAGAGCTGGCCCTTGTCGGTTTCCGCAACGAAGTCCTCGAAGCCGTGGATACGGGCGGTCCATCGCCCCTTGTTGGATTGGCGACAGATCGCCCGCTTGCCGCGCTCGCAGACCGCACAGCACCAATCGGGGCCGGCGTCGCGCCACGGCGGTGAAAGCTGATGCTCAGCGTCGAGGGCCGCGAACTCAGCGTCGGTTGGGGCGGCGGTGCGCTTGCGACGTTTGTTGGCGATCGAAGACCCCACACCGCCGGCGCGGCACGATCGGCTCCAGATCTCGCCCGCGATTCTATTGGGGTCGATCCGGCCGCGGCTCGAGGCGACCAACAATGCGGTCAGGGGCTCGGCGGCGCCCGGCTGACGCGGATCCAGAAACTCGCCGTGTTCCTTGAGCAGATCGCCCGCGAGCAGGCGTTCGCCCAGGAGGCTCGCCAAGGCCAGGCGTCCCTCGAACGCGGGACGCACCTCCTCCCAGACCCGTCGGGCGGCCTCGAGGTCGACCTCGTGCATGCGATTGGCTTCGATGGCGATGAAGCGGCGGATTTCCAACGGCGAGAAGCTGAAAGGATCCGGAACGACGTCCTTGAGCTTCAGCTTGGCCTTGCCCTCGGCGGTGTTGCAGTCGGTGCAGAGGGTTTGTGGCCCGAAGCGCTCGATCAGGTTCTTGCAGGCGCTGACGCCGGCGTGCCAACGCCGTCGCAGCGCTTCGTCAGCCTCGATGGGTGGGCGACAGGCCGCGAACAGCTTTTCGGCGTGATCGCGCAGGTGGTCATGGTGGAAGTCGAGCTGGCAGAGGAGAATGCCGGCCGGCGTCAGGCGCGCGATCTCAGACTTGCTCCGCCGACAACAAGGGCAGGTCCAGCGCGTGGAGCGCAAGGCCCAGGCGGCGTTGAGGTTAAGATCGCTGGCTCCAAAGTGCTTCATCAGCCAACGCGTCTGACGGCTCCAGGCGCCATCATTGTGCGGCAGAAGCTCTTCGAGCGCCTCGTCGCTGATCGTCGTGAAGTCCGGGATCTCGATGTTCACCACCAGCGCCGTCATGCCCGTCCCCGATCTGATCGAGGTCTAGCTTGGCGGTGTTCGGGCAAGGTTCAAGATGCCCGCAAGGGGCCTGCGTCCGCTTCTGTCACCGGCGCACGCGGGGAAAGGTCAGGGTGACCAGCGCGCCGATCGTCGTGAACCGTCGAACTATGGTTCCACCCAGCTCCTGGGCGAGCGCGTCGATGATCCGCCAGCCGCGACCGGGGCGCGGCTGGCCAAGGCAGCCCCCGTTGTCGGCGACCCTGCAACGGACCTCGTCATCCTCGGTGAGGTCCACGCTGACACGTATGGAACCCTGGCAGACCAGATCGCCATGGCGCACGGCGTTGGTGACGAGTTCGCTGACCACGAGGCCCACGCGCCAGCAGCGTTCAGCCTCCAGCGCCACGGGGGCGTCGACAAAGGTCAGCTGGATCTCGCGCTCTTCCAGGGTTGTTCGCACCAGGCTGGCGCAAAGGTACTGCAGATAGATCGACAGGTCGATGACGTCGGGCGTGACAGGGGGCTGCAGCGCGCGATGGGTCTCGGCCTGCCGATGAAGGCGGGCCGCCGCGGCGTTGAGGGCCGCGCGCGCCTCGGGGCTGGGGTTTCGCGACGCCTCCCGCGAGAGGCTCGCCACGGCCAGGGCGTAGTCGTTGGCCACGCGATGGGACAGCTCATCGACGAAGAGCCAGGCGGCTTGCTGTCCCGTCCTGGGCTGGGCGCTGGGAAACATCTGCGTGCGGCTCCGGTAAACGCGATCCGGGGCGGATCGTCCGTGTCACGCGAGACCCTGGCAGACCCGCTGTCGCCGATCTTGAATACGAACGCGTCGAATAGGATCGCCGGCTGTCGCGCTCAGCAGGCGCAGGGACGCGGCGTGGTCTGCGCGCGCAGGAGACGCGCGACCATCACGGCGCCGAGGATGACCAGCGCTCCGGTCGCGACGATCAAGGCCAGGGTCTGCCACGGTATCGTCAGCGCGTGGGACACGCCGCGTCCGGCCAGATAGCCCGGGAGCAGAAAGGCGGCGACCCACACCACGCCCGACAGCGCATTGGCGATGTGGAAGCGCAGAACCGGCATGGCCATCATGCCGGCCATGATCGGCACGAAGGCCCGCAGAGGGCCGCCGAACCGGCCCACGAAGAGAGTCGCGACGCCGTACTTCTGGGTCGCCGTCCGCGTCTTGGCCAAGAGGGTCTGGTGGCGGGAGAGCCAAGGATGGGCCAGGGCGCGATCGCCCAGGCGCCGGCCAAGCGCATAGGACGCCGCATCGCCGAGGATCGCGCCGAGCAGGGCGAAGGCCACGACCTGGGTCGCGTCCAGAACGCCGGCGGCCACCAGACCTCCGGCGACCACGAGCAGGACCGTGGCGGGCAAGAAGGCGCCCACCACCACTATGGACTCGCCGAACGTGATAAGCCCCACGATCGGACCCGCCCAGGCGCGGTGTTCGGCGATGAAGCTCGAAACGGTGTGGGCGAACCCGTCCATCATGGTGTCCTCGGGGGAGCAGCGTTCAGGCGCTGCGCCGGTGGAATGCGCCCGTAAGCGCGGTTGATGAAGCCGAATAAAATTGTCCGCTTTGTTCGATATTTTAGAACGGAGAGCGATCGCCTGATGATGTTCGCGTCTTGTCGCCGGTTCTTGGAGGATCGCGCGATCAACGGGATAGATCGCGCGGCGCTTATGCGCCGGGGACCGTTCCCATCCGTCCGGCCTGGTAGTCGCCGATCGCCCGTCGCACCTCTTCCTGCGTGTTCATGACGAACGGGCCGTAGCGCAGGATCGGCGCATCCAGACGATCGCCGCCCAGCACGAGGAGTTCCGTGCCCGCGCTGGCCGAAAGGACCAGGGCATGCCCCGCGCCCAGTCGCGCCAGTTCCCCGGCCTGCACCGATTGGGCTGCGGCCCCGACGAGCGCCGAGCCGAGCATGACATAGACCGCCAGTTCCTGGCTCGTCGTGGGCACGACCAGGGCGTCGTCGGCGTCGAAGGAGACGTGCAGGGCGAACGGCGCGCCGAACGTCTCGATGGGTCCCTTGATCGGACCCACCTGGCCGGCCACCAATCGCGCCCGCGTCGCGCCGCCCTCCGACGGCAGGAGCGGGATCGCCGCGGCGTCGACGTGGCGATAGGTGGGGTCGATGTGCTTGGAGCCCGTGGGCAGGTTGATCCACAGCTGCACGCCGTGGGTGCTGTCGCCGGCGCGCATAGCCGCGACATCAGGCTGCTCGTCGTGGACGACGCCGCGCCCGGCGCGCATCCACTGCACGTCGCCCGGCGACATGGTGCTGGCGTTGCCCAGGCTGTCCTTGTGTCGCATCCGTCCCCCGATCAGGAGGGTCAGGGTCTCGATGCCGGCATGGGGATGGGCCGAGGCGCCCTTGGCCTTGGCCGGATCGAAGGCGATGGGCCCGAAGTGATCCAGGAAGATGAACGGCCCGACGCTTTCATAGCCTTGACCTGGAACGGCGCGCAACACGTCGACACCGTCGCCTTCGAGGGTGTGGAAGGCGCGGTGGCGGCTTTTGATCTCTCGGACGGGCGACATGGCGGGCTCCTTGGGAACCCTCAGGTGGCGCTCGCCAGCGACGTTTTCACCGCGGAAAAACTCGAAGGCGTTGTTCGAGATTTCCGAAGGGTCGGCCGGGGCGTCATCAGCGCCCCGTTAGCGCCAGGACAGGGCGCGGCGGCGGCGAAAACGCCTGGCCAGCAGCCTGACCGCGGTCACGAAGACGAGAAACTTCCAGATCTCGGCAAAGATGTTGGTGCGACCCACGACACGGTTCCTTCGATGAGCCCGCAGCGACGCGCCGCGAGAAGGCCGCCATCTGCGCTCTGAGGACCTGGCCGAGACAGCCGAATAAAGTCCGAGAAACCGTTCGGGAAAATCGAACGGACCTAGCCGATCTTGATGAGATTGTGGGTGATCAGCGCGCCGCCGAATTGTTGCAGGCGCCCGCCTTCGGCGATCTTGCCCAGGATCACCGGGAAGAAGCCCAAGGCCGTGGCCAGCCTGCTGATTTCCTTGTTGGCGTTGTCGTCGTCGCCGGCCAGGAACAGCACCCTGTGTCCGCCAGCGAACTCCGGCGCGGCGGCGAGCACCGCGGCCGGGAGGGTGTTGAAGCCCTTGACCAGCCGCGCGCCCACCGCGGCCTCGGCGACGACCTCGGACGACAGCCGGCCGCCAAGGTCGGTCGGGGTGAAGTTGGTGAAGTTGATGGCGTTGGTGGCGTCGACAACGATGCGGCCTTTCCAGTCGGGCACCTGCCCAAGGATGACGGGCGCGGCCGCGAAAGGCGCGGCGAAGAGCACGATGTCGGCGGCGAGCGCTTGGTCCAGTTCGACCGGCCAAATGACGTCGCCCAGCTCCTGGACCAGCGGCTGGATCGAAGCCGCGCCGCGGCTGTTGGCGATCTGGACGCCGAGCCCCTTGGCGGCGAAGCGACGCGCGAGCGCCGAGCCGATCGCGCCCGAGCCGACGATGGCGATGGTCATGACAAAGGATCCTTTCACAAGCGCGGGGAATGTGCGGATCAGCGAGCCCGCCGCCTTGGACGCCTCGTCGATATTTGACGCGCTCGGCGGGAACCGGCGGGCGTGTGGCTTGCCGGAACGCCTGACCTTCGCCAAGTCTCGAACCTACGACGATGTCGAACAAACACCGCGCAAACATTCGAGATTTTCGATGAATGATCCGGGCAACCCAACCCTCGATCAGCTGAACATCCTGCTCGCCGTGGTCGATGGCGGCAGCTTCGGCGCGGCGGCCCGACAGCTTCGACGCGCGCCGTCGGTCGTCAGCTACGGCGTGGCCAACCTCGAGGCCCAGCTGGGCGTGGTGCTCTTTGATCGCGACAACAGCAAGCGCCCGATCCTGACGGACGCGGGTCGCGCTGTCGTCGCCGAGGCGCGATCCATCGTCGAAGGCGTTTCCGGGCTAAAGGCCAAGGTCAAGGACCTCGCACGGGGCATCGAGCCCGAGGTGCTCTTGGCGCTCGATGTGATGCTGCCCGCAGATCGCGTCGTGGACGCCTTGCGGGCGTTTAGAGAAACCTACCCGGCGGTGACCTTGCGTCTCTACACAGAGGCCTTGGGCGCGGTCACGGACATGGTGCTCACCGGGCGTGCGACGCTCGGCGTCAGCGGCCCGCTCGACGTCAGCGCCACGGGCATCGAGCGCATTGGCGTGGGATCGGTTGCCCTCGTCCCTGTTGCAGCGCCCGATCATCCTCTGGCGCGGGCCGGCCGCAACCATCCTGGCGCGGGCCGCGATCACATTCAGCTCGTTCTGACCGATCGCTCCGCCCTGACGGAAGGCCAGGATTTCGCCGTGGTCGGTAATCGCACCTGGCGCCTGGCGGACCTGGGATCCAAGCACATGCTCCTGCGCGAGGGGATCGGCTGGGGCAACATGCCAGAGCCGATGGTTCGCGAAGATCTCGCCAGCGGCCGGCTCGTCGTCCTCGACATGCCCGACGCTCAGGGCGGTCCCTACCGGTTGCAGGCCATCTATCGCAGCGACAGCCCGCCCGGGCCGGCGGCGAGCTTCCTCATCCGCCGCTTCGAGCTTCAGGTTGCTTCGTCATCGGGCGGCCAGGCCTTGGATTAAACCGGCCAGGCCCATTCCATACTCGGGTATGAGGCGGCCAAACACGGGAAGGCCCCGCGACACGCACGGGTGCAATGGCGGCGCGCGGTGGGCCTGAGGAACAGTGATCCCAGCTTCGGAGCCCGCCAGGGCGCGTCAGTAAGGGATCACCCTCATGTCCTTCCTCGCCATCGACACCGCCCGCGCCGCCCCCGCTTCGGGGCTTGTGGCCATGCAGATCCTGGACGGCGAGCGCCGCAGCTTTGCCGACCTCCAGGAGGTGCTCGAAGCGCTCGACAGGACGCTCGACCCCCAAGCGGCGATGGCGCGGGCCTTGGTGGCCAAGGCGTCGGCGATCGTTTCGACCGCTACGGCGCCCAACGCCGAGCGCTTCACTAGCGGCGGACTTTCGCCCTGGCAGGTCCGCAAGCTGCGCAAGCACATCGAGGCCAACCTCGACACGCCGCTGAGCAATACCGAGCTGAGCGCACTGGTCTCCTTGAGCCCCAGCCACTTTGGCAAGGCGTTCAAGATCAGCTTTGGCGACACGCCGCACGCCTACATCAACCACCGTCGCCTCGAAGCGGCCAAGACCATGATGCTGGTCGGCCATGAGCCCCTGAGCCAGATCGCCTATCAATGCGGCTTTGCCGACCAGTCGCATCTTTGCCGCCTTTTCCGACGCGCCACGGGCGCATCGCCGAAGGCCTGGCGCCGTCAGCATCTGCTGGCGGCCTAGTCTGATCAGCGAGGGCCTATGATCAGTGGCGGGTCTTGGATTGGGCCAGCAAGTCGGCCATCCGGGTTCGCATCGCGTCAGCCCAGTCTTCGTAGTCGTTGGCGGCAAGCACCTCTTCCAGCTCCGTCTGGAGCGCCAAGGTCGCGTTATGGCCCATCCAGCCGTCACGCAGACTTTCGCGCCAGGCGTTGAACAGGGCTGTTGCGGGAACCGGGCCGAGCACGAAGGCGTCGGGGGCGTCGTCGGAGATGATCCCGTCTTCAAAGAGGTAATCGACGGCCTCGCCCATGTCGGGCGCCGCGCGATGGGTTTCGACCCAGTCGACGACGTCCTTGATCCGCTCGAAGAACGCCAGATGGGACTCGCTGGGCACTGGCTTGAGACTGCCCACGCCCAGACAGGCGGCGAAGAAGATGTTGCCGGCGACTTCGGGGCGTTCGCGCACCCGTTTTTTCAGTTCCAGATAGCCGCTGTGCTCATCGATCACGGTCGAGCGTTCCAACATGGCCTCGCCGCACGCCGCCGCCAGATCAATACCCATCTCGTCGCGCGGAGACGCCCAGAGCAACTGATCCAAGCGATCGACGTCGCCCTGATCGCCCTCGCTTTCGAGCCAGTCCCGAAGGTAGAGCCCCGCGGACGCGACAGCCGCGGCGACCTCCTCGAACTCCTCGCCGCCACGGAAGAGTTGCAGCATCGTCAGCAGTCGATCGAAGATCGCTTGCGCGGCTTTGGGATCGTCGATGGCGAGATGGCGGTCGATGATCACCTCGCCCATGTAGGCCAGCTGTCGGCCTTCGACCCAGTCGCCCGTCCTTTGCCGCCAAGCCTCGCACCGTTCATCGAAGATCCCGACCGCTTGCGAAAGCGCGGCCGCCGGCAAGTACGCGACGTAGATGGTCCGCGCTTGAGCAAGATCGCCAGCAACCTCGGATGACGGGTGGTGTTCCAAGATCGGCGCGAGCGCGTCGAAGAGCGCCCGAGATTGCGCGGGATGCGAGGCGAGGATGTGCGGAAAGCCGCGTTGGAGGATCGTGATGAAGGCCCTTTGAACATGCTCCGGCGCTGTCGGGGGCGGCGGGGTCGTCAGTGAGGTCTCCATGACCTCGTTGGGAAAATCCTCGATCGCTCGCGCGCAGAAGGCCGCAAAATGGTCCGCTGACTTTTGGAAGCGTTGATTGCGATCGGCCGCGAGCCTGAGAAGTTCGGCGGGGGCTGAGTCGAAGGGCGTGCGCGGGCGCAGCATTTCCAAAGCCAGCCACTCACCCACGATGTCTGGTTCAAGCGGTGTGATCCTGAAGGCATCGCTTCGCCCGGTGATGGCGGCGATGAGCTGATCGTTGTAGGCGCCCTCGTGGAACGGCATGAGCGGACTGGCCAGGTCGAGCCCGTCTTGGGGCAGATCCAGCGAACCGGTCATGGTCGCCAGAACGCAGGCGGCCACGTGCTGGCGCTGCTCCTCGTCTGACCGCGCCAGTGTTCGCCAATGGCGGCGCTCGCGCGCCAGGATGTCGTGCAAGAGACCGTTTCGATCCAGGCTTCGCAGGTCGCGTCCCGCTCTTAGGGCGTCGCCGGCCAACGCCGCGAACAGGGGACGCTTGAGAGGATCCAACCCCTCGACGGCCTTGGAGATTGTTTCGGCGCGATCAGAGTTTTCGCCGGCCAGATGGCGAACAATCGCCACCACGTCTTGCCCGGCAAGCGGGGGGAGCTTGAGGTAGTTGGAGCCAAGCGTGCCCCGATACTGCTGCATGAACCGTTCGTGGCCGTCGCAGAAGCGCGGCCACCAAGGCCCTTCGTGACCGTTCCGATCCAACAGCAGCAGACGGATGGTCGTATTCAAGTCTCTGGCCGCCGCCCGCTCGCAGAGCGTCCGCACGATTTGGCCGACCGCGTCTGGATTTTCGCCCGCATAGTCGATCACCATCAGGGTCGGTTGGGCCGGGTTGAAGCGCGTGAAGTTGTCGGGCTTGGAAAAGCTTGAGGCCATCGGTAGGAACCCGGCCGACCATCCGTCCATCTGGGCCTGAAGGCACAGTTCAAGACCAAGCCGGCTCTTTCCGCCGCCGCCAGGACCGGTCAACAGGGTCCAGCTGAACCGGTCATCGGCGCGCGTCCAAGCGCTCAGCGCCGACATCTCTTTGGCCCGGCCGATCAGCGGCACGCGATCTTGCGCCGCGAAGTAGAAGAGGCGGCCGCTCGCATCGTCTTGGCCGGGGAGGAACAGCGGCGGGCTGAAAGACTCCAGGGCGCCGCTGGCGACACGCCGAAACTGGTCAGTGCTTAGGGTGATGCTGGCAGTGGCCTCAATGAGCTCATCAAGGTTGGCCGACGAGAGGGGGCTGGCCTCGTGGCGAGACGCAACCTCCAGAAGGCGGACGACAATGGCGTCCACGACGCGCTGGGCCTCATTCTGCATCAGATGAAGGCCTGGTCGTTGGCGAATGCGGCCAGCCAACTGATGGCGACGCTCCTCAAGGGTATCGCCGCCGAGGCTCCACGTCACACTGCACAGCAGATCTCGCCGGAGTACGTCGTCGCTGGCCTCCCGCAGCCAGGCGCCGAAGGCTGGGGCCAAGTCCAGCTGCTGTAGCGCCTGACGGATAGGCTCTGGATCATCGCCAGCGGCGGCGCTGCGCCAATAGTCGAGCCCCTTCAGGCGGGAGGGAAACGAAAGGCCGACCTCACGGCCCGCGCGTCCGGTAGAGAGGTAGCAGGTGGTGACGCGCAGATCCGGGTTGGCCGTTCGCATGGACCACCAACCGTTCAACATTTTCACGACGCCGGGATGGCGCAGGGTGACCGTCCGGCCTTCCTCATTCTTGGCCTGCACGAGCGCCAGCGCGCCCCTGGCCACGACCGCGTAGTCTTCCGCCACCTCGACGAGCAACGTCTCGTTGGTCTTGAGAGAGACCCAGGCGAGCGCGGTCGCATAGAGCTGGTAGGAATAGCCTTGGAGGGCGGCGATCGCTCGCCGGGCCAGCTGGTCGTCCGCCAGCGCGATCCCCCCTATGGTGTCCATCAGTCGCCCCCTGGACAAACCTTGGTCTGCTTCGCGGCCGCGAGGCAACCAGGGTTAGGCTGCGACTGCGGGGGCTTTAGGCCGGTTTGATCTCGTCGAAAGATTTCACGCCCAACTGCTGGAACAGCACCAGGCCGTGGGGCAAGCCCCAGTGCGCCGTGATCCTGCGCTGTCGGACCTCGACGATGTCCATGATCGGAAAGGCGATCTGTCGTCCGGTCGGGGCTAGGCCCATGAAGGTGGCCTTGTGCGTGCCGCGATAGGTCTTGAACGAGGCGACGCGGCCATCGGCGACCACCTGTAGGTGGACCTCGGCCCGGAAGTCGGGGAAGGCGTCGCGGAAGGTGTGATAGATGCGCCGCGCGCCGGCCTTGTCGGGCGAGTAGCCCGGAAACGGCGTGTGATCGACGAAGTCCGGATCAAACAGTTCCTCGAACAACGCGAAGTCGCCGCCGCTCTGCACCTCGGCGATCAGTCGTCCGACGATGGCGCGCGCTTCGGCGTCCTGGGCGGTGTCGGTTTGGGGCGAGGCCGAAGCGCCCGGCGCGGCCATCAGGGCGGCCAGACCGCCGGCGGATCCTACGAGGGCTCGGCGGGCGGGATCGAACGGGAGGCGGCTAGTCATAGGGGGTGTCCTTGGATCGCCCGGGGGCGGCGCGGAGAACCCAAGGCCTAGCCCGGAGGGTCGCGTGCGTTATTGGATCATCCGGCGTCGAAGGGGCGGCGCGAGCGAGGAAGCCCGCGCCGCCCCAGGCGTCGGCTACTCGGCGGCCACGGCCTGGGCCTCGGCGTTTGACGAGGCGCGTCCGCCGGCCAGACCGATCAGCAGGCCGGTGGCGACGGCGGAAGCCGCGGCGACCCACATGGCGCTGACGACGCCAGCGCGATCGACGACCAGACCGCCGACCAGCGCGCCCGCGCCGATCGAAAGCTGCGCCACCGAGACGAAGAGCGCCCCGACGTTCTCGAGGCGATCAGGCGCGGCGTTGAACATCCAGGTCTGCATGGTGATCGGCAGCATGCCGAACGCCAGACCCCAGGCGAGCACGGCGATCACCGCAGCGATCGGATTGGCGCCGGTCAGGGCCAGGAGCGCCACCGAGCCAGCGGTCAGGATCGCCATGGCGATGACCGAGACCCGCACGTCGCGGCTGGCGATCCAGCCGCCGACGATGTTGCCCAGGAATCCCGTCACGCCATAGCCCAGGAGCACCGCGCTGAGCGCGCCGGCCGTCACGCCGCTGACCTGATTGAGGAAGGGGGTGATGTAGGTGTACCCGGCGAACTGTCCGATGAAGATCAGCACGGCCGCCGCCGAGCCCAGCCGCACCTTGGGCAGGCGCATGACGTCGGGCAGGCCGCGCAGGCCTTGGCTCGATTGCGGCTTGATGCTGGGCAGAACGATCGACAGCGCCAAGGCCACGACGCCGGCCATGACGGCGGCGACCACGAAGGCCGAGCGCCACCCGAAGGCCTCGCCCAGCAGCGCTGCGGCCGGAACACCAGCCACGGTGCCCACAGATACGCCCGACAGGATCAGGGCCGAGGCCTTGGGGCCTTCCGCGCCCGGTCGCAGTCGCGGACCAAGCGATCCGCCGATGGTCCAGAAGCCGCCGACCGCCAGGCCCAGTAGCACACGGCCGATCAGCAGGGTCGTGAAGTTGGGCGCCAGGGCGACCACCAGGTTCGACAGCGCCAAGAGGCCCAGCAGGAACAGCAGGACCTTGCGGCGGTCGAAGCCGGCGGCAAGGCCGATGGTCGCCGGAGCGGCGACGGCGGCGACGAAGCCGGGCGTCATCACCGACAGACCCGCGACGCCTTCGGTCACGCCGAGGCTTTGGGCGATCTTGGGCAGCAGACCAACGGGTAGGAACTCGGTGGTGACCAGGGCGAAGGCGCCGACGCCGATCGTGGCGACGGCCAGCCAGGAGGCGGCCGGACCCTGGTGGTCGGCGGCGGCCTCGGACGTTGAGGGACCCATGGGGGACTCCGATGAGCGCCCCCGCCGATCGGCGGGGGCGTCGGCTCAGCCGAACTTGACGAGGTTGTGGGTAGGCAGCGGACCGCCCGGGAACTGGGCCAGACGACCGCCGACTTCGGTGGAGCCGAGATCGAGCGGGTAGAAGCCCAGGCGTTCGATCAGGGCGTTGACCTGAGCCTTGGCCCGGGCGTCGTCGCCGGAGACGAACAGGATGCGACGGCCGCCTTCGCTGCGCGGATCGCCTTCGATCAGGCGGGGCTGCAGGTGGTTGAACGCCTTGACCACCCGAGCGCCGGGGACGAGGTCGGCGAAGACCTCGCTTGACGGCCGGCCGCCCAGATCCACCGGTCGAAACAGCGGCGCCTCGATCGGATTGTTGGCGTCGATGACGATGCGGCCCTTCCAGTCGCCCAGGCCTTCAAGGGCCTTGGGCAGCTTGGACCAGTTGACCGCCACCAGGACGATGTCGGCGCTGGCGGCCTCTTCACGCGTGCCGGCCTTGATCGTGGGGCCCAGCTCCTGAACCAGGCTGGCCAGGCTTTCAGGGCCGCGGCTGTTGGCGATCGTCGCCTCGATCCCCGCGCGGGCCAGAGCCCGCGCGAAGGCCGAACCGATCGCGCCCGCGCCGATGATGCCGATAGTCATGATCGTAATCCTTCAGCTTGAGAGAGCGCGGGGCGGTTAGGCGGTGAAGCCGCCGTCGGCGAGGATGTCCGCGCCGGTGACGAAGGCCGCTTCGGGGCTGGCGAGGTAAGCCACCAGACCAGCGATCTCACCCGACTGGCCGTAGCGGCCGACCGCGATGCCCGGGCCGACGATGGCCGAGACCGGACCGTCGGCGGGGTTCATGTCGGTGTCGGTCGGGCCGGGGTGGACGGTGTTGACCGTGATGCCCTTGGGGCCCAGGTCACGCACCAGGCTGCGATTGAAGCCGGCCACCGCGCCCTTGGTCAGGGTGTAGACCGAGGCGGTCGGGAAGGCCGCGTAGCGGGTCATCGAGCTGCCGATGTGGATGATGCGGCCGCCGTTCTTCATGTGGCGCACCGCTTCCTGGGTGGCCACGAACACGCCCGTGACATTGACCGCGATCATCCGCTCGTAGTCGGCGAAGGCATAGTCTTCGATCGGCGCGTTCACCGCGACGCCGGCGTTGTTCACCAGGATGTCCAGGCCGCCGAAGGTCTCGACGGTCTTGGTGACGGCCGCGCGGACGGCGTCCGGGTCGCCGGCGTCGGCTTGCACGGCGATCGCCTTGCCGCCGGCGGCGGTGATGGCGGCGACGACTTCGTCGGCCTTGGCCGGCGAGGCGCTGTAGGTCAGGACGACCTGGGCGCCATCGGCGGCCAGGCGCTTGGCGATGGCCGCGCCGATCGAGCGCGAGCCTCCGGTGACGAGGGCCGTCTTGCCGGAAAGGGTTTGGGCTTGGGTGGTCATGGAAAAGCTCCGTGGTTTGATGAAGCCCATATTGCGATCCCAATCCCCTCGTATTAGTCGTGAGTGGCTTGCATCAGTCTCAAGTCAAACTTGAAAGTAGCGGCATGGAAAGCCTGGCGAACCTGGAGTCGTTCGTGCGTAGCGCCGAACTGGGGGGCTTTTCCTCCGCGGCGCGCCGGCTGGGCCTGACGCCGGCGGCGGTCAGTCGCAACGTCGCCACGCTGGAGAAGAATTTGGGGGTGCGCCTGTTTCAACGGAGCACCCGCAAGCTGACCCTCACCGAGGCTGGCGAGCGGTTCCTGGGCGAGATCGGCAACAATCTGGATGCCCTGCAGGCGGCGATCGCGGTGATGAGCGCCGATCGCGACGCGCCGGCCGGGATCTTGAAGGTCAGCCTCAGCCCAACCTTCGGCGAGCGCTACATGCTGCCGATGTTGCCCGCCTTCATGGCGCGCTATCCGGCCGTGCGCATCGATTGGCAGCTTGAAAACCGGCCCGTCGACCTGATCGCCGAAGGGTTCGACGCGGCCGTCGGCGGCGGGTTCGAGTTGGGCGCGGGCCTTGTGTCGCGCACCCTGGCGCCAGCCCATATCATCGCCGTGGCCGCGCCGGACTACATCAAGGACAAAGCGCCTCTGGTCGATCCTTCGGGTCTCATCGCCCTTGACGGGATCGTCATGCGTTCGGCTCGAACCGGGCGGGTGCGCGAACACATGATGCGAGACGCCCATGGCCGAGAAGTGGCCGCGCCGTTGCGCGACACCATCGTGCTCAACGATCCCTCGGCCATGCGCCGGGCCGCGCTCCTGGGGCTGGGGGTCAGTCTGCTGGCCGTACCCGATGTGCTGCCCTACCTGGAGAGCGGCGCGTTGGTGCGCCTCGTCCCCCAGTGGTACGCCGACGCGGGTCCCATCTCGCTCTACTACTCCAACCGGGCCCTGCTGCCGGCCAAGACGCGCGCCTTCATCGACCATGTCGTCGAAGTGTTTCGCAAGGAGCGCTATGCCGAACGCTTCGCGGGAAGCCTGGGCTAGAACGCAAAAATCGCCCGGCCGCGCGGGGCGACCAGGCGATGGTTCTTGGCCGTGAGGCTTGTCTTAAGGCTGGGCGAGGGGACGGCCGCCAAACAGCGGCGAGGGGCGCTGGCGCAGGGCGTCGACGCTGAGCGCCCCGCCGCCGAACGCGGCGATCTGCAGGAGCCCGCCGGCCATGGCCAGGTTCTTGAGGAAATGGATAGCCTGGTTCGGGTCGCCGACGGCGCGATGAAAGACGATCGCCGTCGCCACGCAGAACCCCGCCAGAACCATGGCCATGATCCGGGTCTTGAAGCCGATCAGGAACAGAAAGCCGATCCCGAGTTCGACTAGGACCGCGCCTGCATAGCCGACCTGAGGCGCTGGCAGGCCTACCGCGGCGATATAGCCGATGGTCGCGGCGGGGGCCGACAGCTTCGTCAGGCCGCTGGCGATGAAGATCACGGCGATCAGCAGGCGACCGGCCGCGGCCGAAGTGGAGGTGAGCTTTTCCATAATGTCCTTCGTCGGATCGAGGATGAGGGCTGGTGTCGGTCGGATCAGGCGGCGACCGGCGCGCTGGCGTCCGGCGGGCTCGTCGCCAGCAGCTGCAGTTCCCAGGCGAACGCGATGCCGCTGCCGCCGCCGTGCTCGGCGAGGATCTCGGCGACGGCCGGCACGGTGCCTTCGCGCGCCCAGTCCCGTTGCCATTCGCCCATCACCGCCATCCAGGTGATCGGTTGACCGCCGGCGCTGGCCATCCTTCGCACCGCCATCTCGTGCGCTTCGAGCGTCACCCCGCCCGAAGCATCGGTGACGAAATAGACTTCGTAGCCCTCGCCCAGGGCCTGGATCACCGGCATGGCCAGGCAGATTTCGGTCCACAGCGCGGCGACGACCAGCTTCTTGCGGCCAGTCGCCTTGACCGCCTCCACCACCCGCGCGTCCTGCCAGGTGTTGATCAAGGTGCGATCGATCGGCTTCTGGTCGGGGAAGACGTCCTGGAGGCCCTTGATCAGGGCGCCGCCGCGCGCCTCGATGACGGTGCTCAGAATGGTGGGCACACCGAAGGCCTTGGCCGTCTTGGCCAGTCCCACGACGTTGTTGACGATGATCGTCGGCTCATGGCTGTGCAGATTGGCGAACTGGAACGGTTGATGGTCGATCAGCAGCAGGACGCTGTCTTCAGGCGACAGCAGAGCGTCGAGACCGGTGTTGGGCATGGGGCAACCTCATCCTTGGAGATGAGGTCAGTGTCCGGATCGTTCTCATCCGTTTATCGACGATCCGCACGCTGGTTTGTCGATCCCGGCGTCGTTCGCTCGAGAGGCGAGGCGGTAAGAAGGATGATCGGGCGAGCAGGACGCGATAGGGCTCGCTGTCAACCCGACCTGGGGCCTGTCCATGATCGATCTGCTCGCGCTGCAACCGGACCTTCTTGAGGTCGATCCAATCGGCGGCGAGGCACCGACTGATTTCGCCGCCTGCCTGAACGAGCGGGGCCTCTACAGCACCAACCAGTTCGTCCTTCGCCTGAACCCGCGCATCCACGCCTTGGTGGACGCCGCATCGAGCGGCCTCTACGCCGAGGGCGAGGTCACAGAGGAGATGCTGCAGGCCTATTCGACCTACCTGCATGAGACCGTCCATTGGTGGCAGCACATGGGCTCCACCTCCGGCCTGATCTTCAGTCTGGCGCGACCGGCTCAGACCCATATCAACGGCGGGCCGCTGGATCAGGTCGTCGAGGGCCTCGGCGGCAAGAAGTCTCTCAAGCGCTGGGCCGAAGCGCGTTTGCGTACCGGCGCGAGCCAGGACGACCCGGTGCTCAAGGCGGCCAACACCGCCGTCAACAACGCCATCGATGTCGAGTTCTACAAACGCCTCGTCTTCGACCCCAAGATCGTGCTCTCGCTGCAAAAGGAGCGCTATTTCGAGAGCGTTGGTCACAGCTTCTGGATGGCCTATGGTCAGGCGCTGTCGGTGCTGACCGCTACGGTCGACCGAAGCATGGATCACCTGCCCAACGGGCCAGCCTGGGATGAGGGCTTTCGCCAGGTGCGCGAAGCCGGCCTTCCCGGCTTCGTCTATCAGGGCCCGGTGTCGCTGGCGCCCTTGGGCCTGCAGGCGCTCTACGAGGGCCAGGCGCGCATGATCCAACTCCAGTACCTGACCTTCGGCGTCAGCAATCCGCCTAGCGTGGCGCAGCTGCGGGAGGCCGGCTACTTCGACACCTTCTATGGCGAAGCCTTCGACGCCTTCCTGAAGATCACGGGGGCGACGGAGCCGCGGATGATCGACGATCCAGTGATCGGGCTCTTCCTTCTCATCATCGATCTGGCGATCAATCCGACCCGAGGCTTTCCCTTCGACATCGAGAGCTTCGCCGACTTCATCACCGACACCGATCCGGGCATTCGCTTCTGGCGGCTATCGATGGCGGCGCGAGACAACCCCCATCTGCTGGGCGCCATCGTCGACTATTCGGCGCAGGAGTACGAGGCCGTCGCCGAACAATTGACCCAAGCCTGCGGCTACGACCATCCCCTGGCGGCGTTGCATGAGATCGACGCTTGGGCGCGGCAAGCACCCGGCGTCATCGATCTCATGCGCCAGCAAGCCACCTTCCAGTTCGACCTGTCGAACATCGTGATCCGGGTTCTGTTCTCGCACTTCGTGGCGTTCAGCCAAGACAAGCTCACCCACCCGGAATTCTTCTGCTGGCCCGGCGCCTGGATGGCCGGAAAGCGTGTGAGCCCGCGCAGTCAAACTCTCTTTCTGCGCCACCTGTCGCTCTACACCGACAAGGCCGAAGACGACGGGATCTATCCGCGCAACAGGCCTGGCGTGGAGCCTAAGGCGCTCACCGACACTTTGAGCTACTTCTACGCCAACATCGTGCTCTACGACCTGACCTGGCAGTGGATCTTCAGGGACGCGCCGTTCGCCTACGACTTTGGCTGGCTCTCGCAGCAGATCTCGGCCGAAAACATGGCCACCTGGGCCAAAGGGCTCTTCGAGCACACCTACGGGGTCTCTCCCGACGCCTTCGATCTGTCGCCGCCTTAGGACAGGACTGGCACGGAGCCCGGCCCGAAATCTCAGGATGGCTCGGCCGTCGTCACCACCTTGCCCATCTCGACCTTCGGGTAGGTGAAGGTCTGGACCACCATGCCCTTGGCGTCGAGCAATTCGACGGTGTCGCCGCCGTTGTTGAGCGACAAAGGCTGGCCTGCCCGGGTGAGGGTCTGCTCGGCGCGGGCAGCCAGGACGATGCTGATGTCGAAGGTCCAGTAGGCGCCGCTGAGATCGCGCAGCTGCCAGCCGGCCAGGCTCAACGGCGCGTCTGTCGTGTTGGCCACGGTGATCTGCTCGTTCTGCAGGTCCGGCCCTTCGGGATCGGGCAGCAGCGACACCAGCCGCAAGGCCGGGGTCGCGATCGAGGGCGGCGTCAAGGGCGCTGCCGCGCCGTCGAACCAGATCGGCGCGCTCCAAGCCCGGTCCTCGTCCTCGTGCTCGGCGTCGGGACCGGACGATTGCGTCACCCGGACCAGGACGTACTCGCCCGCTTGCCGCGCATAGACGCCGTCTAACGTCCAAAGCCCATTGCCCTCCACCCTGTAGGACTGCACGGGCCGAAACGCCGGATCACCGCCGGGCATGTCCTGGAAGACGTCGATCCGGTAGGCCGCGTTGGGTTCGTCCGGGTCGCGCAGGTCGACAGAAAGATCGTATTCGGTGTCGATCGCCGGCGCGGGCGTGATGTCGCCCATGACCCATCCGCCCGAGCGGAAGATCACCTTCAGGTTCTTGTCCTCCGAGGCGAAGGTCCGTCTTGCGCGCAGGGCTGACAGGATCGCCGGCTTGGTCAGGCTGGCGGCGTAGACGCCGACGCGGGCGTCGCTGATCGTGCCCCAAGTCTTGTAGTGGTTGTCGTGACCGACGCTGGGACCGAGCCGAAAGCCCACATTGAGATAGGCGAAATACTGCCGCTCCTTGCTCTCGGCGCGGTGAAGGCCGCCTTCCTCCATGGCCGGCGCGTTCAGCACCTCGATCAGGGAAACGGCCGGCCCGAGCGTGGCGACCCATTTTTCGTCCGGGCCAAGCTTTGCCCGGCCATAGTCGGACTCGAACCGCTGGCCGCCGCGCGGATGGTTGAACTGGACCACCGGGACGCCCCCGGCGCTGTCGGGGTGGCGCGTCAGCCAATCAAGAAGATCGGCGAAATCGCCGCTCTTGGCGTCGATGACGCTGGCGGCGTCGAAGACGTTGACGTGGTTGCCCGAACTGATGGTCGAAAACTCCTGGCCGTAGAGCGCGACGAACTGGCCATCCTTGCTGGCCTTGGCGGCCGCCGACTTCAGCGATGAGGCGTCCGCGCCCTGATAGAGCGCCGGCTGGGTGGCGATGAGCTTGTTGTCGCGGCGATCGGGCGTGGCCCCCATCTCGGCGTCTTTGTGATTGTGTTCAGTGAGCGCAAAGAAATCGAGGCCGGCGTTCTTGGCCATGGAGAAGGCCTCGCGCGGCGCGCCGCTGCCGTCGCTGTAGCTGGTATGGGCGTGAAGATTGCCGAAGTAGATCTCGTCGGCGAGAACCGGCCCCGCGCCGAGGGCCAGAACGCTCGCGATGAACAGGGTCGTTGTCTTGTCCATGGATCAGCCCCCCAGCCTCATCGGCAAGCGTCTCGCGAGAGGCGAGCTATTGCAAGTCGCAAACCAACGTTGTGCGAAATGAGCGGCCCATACCCTAGTATGGCTTCGGCCAAACCCGAGCGCGATGAAAGCGATACGGCAAGGCAAGTTCGCCGCGCCGCGATGTTTGGCATTTTGATTGGGCGATCGGACGCCGCCCAACCCTCCCCCGGTAGGCGCGGCCCTTCGCAAGGATCGGCGTTGTCTCCCTCGAACGCCGGGCGCCGTCACCTTTTATGTGACGGGCCACATCGTGCCGGCGGCGGCGCCTGTCCCCCCGCCTCGCCGTCGGCACGCCTCCCTTCACCTGCGGCTGGAACGGACAGATGTCCAAGACGGTCCTTGTGATCGACCGCGCCTGGCGCGCACCCGGTTTGCTGGGGTTTTTCGTGGCAGCCAAGACGCCCTAGCCTTGGCCGTTCTGGCGTCGGCGCGTTGGCATCGCGCGGATCACCCAGGCCAAGGGATCGGGCTGTCCTAGCGTGGCGCGATCGGCACACCGGCCAGCAGCGTTGCCGCTTGCGCACTATCGATCTCACCCTTCTCGCCGAGTGTAGTGGCGATCTCGTGGATCGCGTCCCAGTAAGTCTTCACGGCCCTGCGCGCCAAGCCGTGGGCTTGGGCTTCGGAGGCCCCGTGTTTTTCGGCGAGCAATGCGATCAGGTCGCTGTCAGACCCGCGTCCCCGCGGTCCCAAATAGCCGTCATCGGGATTGACGGCGTCGTCCAAGAGGCTGCGGGCCTTGGCTTCAGCCACGGCGATGCGGCCGGCGGCGAAATAGGCCGCGAACCGTTCGGCTTCGCGCGCCGAAGTCGGATTGCCTAGCGACACCTTGACCTGAGCGTCTTCGCCGTCTTGGGGAAGCTGGATGCTCTTGGGGACGCGCCCCAGCAGATGCTTGAGAACGACGGCGTGGCCGGCTTCGTGAAAGCAGAGGGCGTCCATGGGGTCTCCTTGGCCAAGACGGGCCTTCTAGCGGATCCCAGCTTCCTCAACCGTTACGATCGCAAGCGAGCGCGCTGCGGGCGGGGTTGAACGGGGTTGGAAGAAGACCAGCCCCGCAAAAAGGCCCACGCCATAGGCGGCCAGGGCGATGAGGCTCAAGGTACGGCGCAGGCTACGGCTCCTCGCATGAAAAGCGGCGGTGATCCGGTCGACCTGGTCGAACCCGATCACCGCCCGACGACCCGCGTCAGCGGAAGAAGGCGACGAATTCCTGGATCAGGACCTGGGGCTGCTCTTCGGGAACGAAGTGGCCGCTGTTGTCGACCTTGACCAGTTTCAGGTCGGGCGCCTTGGGCGGCAGCGCCGCCTGGAGCCAGGGATAGCCGATCCCGCCCAGGGCCAGGACCGGCATCTTCAGCGGGCCGTAGGTGGCCTCGTCGTCGATGTCCTGGGCGAAGCTGCGATACCAGCCGTTGCCGCCGCGGATGGCGTCGGCGTTGTTGTAGGCCGCGAAGTAAATCTCGCGGTCGGCCTTGGGGATCGAGGCGTTGTCGCGCAGCATGTAGTTGAACGACCAGTCCTGGATCAGATGATAGCGGCCCAGCAGCAACTCTTCGGGAAGCTCCGGCACCTGGTTGAGCGCGAACCACCACGGCCAGACCGGATGGGCGTCGTCGACCTTGGCGCCGAACGAGCCCTTGGGCGGGATCATCGGCAGGCCTTTCCAGCCCTCGGCCGGGTGGGGCGTGTCGATCAGGGCCAGCTTGATCGTGCCTTGCGGATAGTTGGCCGCGTAGGCGTAGGCGACCATCGCGCCGATGTCGTGACCGGCGATGTTGGCCTTCTCGTAGCCCAGCGAACGGATGAGCCCGTAGATGTCGCCGGCCATGGTCTTCTTGTCGTAGCCGCCAGCCGGCTTGGCCGAGCCGCCCATGCCGCGAATGTCGACGGCGATGACGGTGTAGTGCTTGGAGAGCTCGGGCATGACCTTGTTGAACTCCCACCAGGTCTGCAGCCAGCCGGGCATCAGCACCAGCGGCGGGCCCTTGCCGCCGATCACGTAGTGGATGCGCGTGCCGTTGACGTCGGCATAGGCGCTCTTGAAGTCGCCCAGCCGCTTGGCGAGGTCGGCGTCGGACACCGCGGGAATGACGCGGTCGGCAGGGGCGGCGAAGACGGTCGTCGAGACGGCCAGAGGCGCAGCGAACAACAAGGCCAGGGCGCCGGCCATCAGGGCGCGACGAAGGCTCGCGCCGGCGCGGCGCGTCGAGGACGTATGGGTCATGAGGGGTCTCTTCGGTTGGGGAGGCGGATGCAGCGGCGCTAGGCCGCGGGCAGTTTGGCGAAGCAGTTGCGCAGCTCGTCGACGAACAGGGCCGGCTGCTCGAGGGCGGCGAAGTGGCCGCCCTTGGGCGGGTAGTTCCACCAGATCAGCTTGCTGTAGGCGGCCTCGCCCCAACTGCGAGGAGGCAGATAGACCTCGCCGGGGAAGACGCTGATGCCGACCGGGATATCGAGCGGGATCGCCGTGAAGGTGAAGTTGCGGTTTTCCCAGTAGGTCCTGGCCGAGGACGCCCCGGTGTTGGTGATCCAGTAGAGCATGATCTCGTCGAGGATCTCGTCGCGCGTCAGGACCGTCTCGGGCACCCCGCCGCTTTCGGTGGCGTCGACATAGTGGTCGTACATCCAGGCGGCTTGGCCCAGCGGCGAGTCCGAGAGCAGAAAGCCCGTCGTCTGGGGCTTGTTGGCCATCTCGTGGAAGTAGCCCGACCGGGTGTCGCTGTAGAGCTTGAGCGCGGCGATGGCGGCGGCTTCCTGCGGCGTCGGGGCGGTCGGCAGCTTGGCCGGCAGAACGATCGGGAAGTTCAGGTGAATGGCGTCCAGCCCCGGGACATGGTCGCGCGCCATCAGGGTGGTGACGATCGCGCCCCAGTCGCCGCCCTGGGCTACGAAGCGCTCGTACCCCAGCCGACGCATCAGCGTCGACCAGGCGTGGGCCGTCGTCTGGTGGGTCCAGCCGGGCTTGCTGGGCTTGCCCGAGAAGCCAAAGCCCGGAAGCGCGGGGATCACCAGGTGAAAGGCCTGATCGGCCGTGCCGCCGTGCGCGGTCGGGTCCGTCAGCGGACCGATGACCTTCATGAACTCCAGCACCGATCCAGGCCAGCCATGGGTCATGATCATCGGCTTGGCCTGCGGGTGCTTGGAGCGGATGTGCAGGAACCAGATGTCGAGGCCGTCGATCCTGGTCTTGAACTGCGGATAGGCGTTCAGCTCCCGCTCGATCCGGCGCAGGTCATACTTGTCGCGCCAGTGCGCCATCAGCGCCTTCATCGGTTCGGTGCGAATACCTTGGCTGCGATCGGGGACGATTTCCGGGTCCGGCCAGCGGATCGCGGCCAGTCGGCGCTTGAGATCGTCCAGATCGGCTTGCGCCAGCGCGACCTTGAAGGGGACGACCGCCTCACCGGCGGGCGCGGCAGCCAGGCTTTGAGTCGCTGGCGCCAGACCCGCCAGCGCGACCAGGGCCAGTCCCGAAGCCACCAGACTCCGGCGAGAGACAAGGGGCTCGTCGCGAAGACGGTCTGTGGAGGATGCGGACGTCATGGCGGGCTCCCGGCGAAGATCTCGGACTGGCCGCCGTCCGCCAGGATTTGGCGCGAGCGGCGGTGTCCCTCCTTCGTGCCAGCCGCCCAATCGAATGTGTTGAAGACGCCCACGCGAACTGGGACGAGAGCGCGGTAATGACGGTTTCTGCGGGCTAGAGCCGGCGCCGGACAACCAGGCCCAGCGTGCGCGGGGGCGCGCTCGTCACCTGGGTTCGGCCAAGGGTGACGGCGTTGGCGGCGGCGGTCGACAGCGCGACCTCGTCGAACAGGTTGTCGATATAGGCCAGCATCGACCACCGACCATCCTGGCTCTCGACGCCGACACGCAGGTTGGTCAGGACGGAACTGGGAAGCCGTCGGTAGAAGGCGTTGGTGGGCCGAAACTCCGAGTAGGACGCGCCTGAATAGCTCAGGTCCAACTGGATCGATCCGGTGAGGCCGGCGATCGGGCGCTCGTAGCGCGCCGAGGCGGTCGCGATGGTCTTGGGAATGTAGGGGATGCGATCGTTCTTGCGGCCGGCGGCGACCACGGCGGCGTTGATCTGATCTTCGGAGAGCGCCGCGTCCAGGGCGGTCAGCGCGCCCGTCAGGCTAAGGCCCGGCGCGGGACGGATCCGAGCTTCCAGTTCAACACCCGAGATCTCGGCGGCGCCCGCGTTGGCGGTGAAGCGGAAGAGGCCGTCGGGACGCGAGCCGAGCGCCTGCAGATCGCTCCAATCGCTTCGGAAGGCCGAGGCCTGGAGGTCGGCGCGGCCGGCCAGACCCTCGAGCCGAGCGCCCGCCTCGTAGGTCCAGACGTGATCCGACCGATAGGCCACCAGTGCGTCGGGCAAGCCCAGAACCTGGTTCACGCCGCCCGGGCGATACCCCTTGCTGGCCTGGCCAAACACCAGGGCGCCCGGCGCGATCCGATAGCTGGCGTTGAACCGCGACACCCACCCCGTCTCACTGGCGTCGTAGCGTGCGTAGGGCGTGGCCGGCGCGTTGATCAGGTCCAGGCCCAGCGGCGTCTGGCCCGCGCTCTGGCGCTCATAGCGAAACCGGCGCGCGCCAGCTTCCAGGCGCAGGCGTTCGCTTGCCTGCCAGCCAAGATCGGCGAAGACGGCGGTCTGGCGCAACTGCTCGGAGATCTGCCGGATGAAGCGCGGCGCGCGGCCTTCGATGACCTGGCCGTTGGCCGGATCGACATCCATCTGGACGTTGGTGACTTCACCGTCGCGCTCGGCGTGGAAGACGCCGACGGTCCAGGCCAGAGGGGCGGCCGCCTTGGAGCTGGCGCGCAGCTCGAAGCTGTCGTTGTCAGTGGCCTGGCGCGGCTGGATGACGTTGGGGATGAAGCTGGCGACGTAGCTATTGAACGTCGCCATCGTCTCGGGTGAGCAGGGCGCGCCGCCGCCGCGCAAGCGCGCGCACATGGCCGCGTTATTCAGATAGGTCGCGAAGAAGGCGCTGGCGTCGGTGTTGAACTGATCGATCCGGCGGTGGCTGTGCGAGGCCAGCCCCGTCACCACGACCGCGCCGAGATCCCAGCGACCCGTAAGGCTGTAGATTTCCTGCTTGTCGAGATTGGTCCGGCGAGCCTGGGCGTCGTCCTGATAGTCGCCCGCCTCCAGAACCCAGGACGGAAGGTCGCCGCGATTGTCCTGGTAGTGGACGGCCGCATCGATGGTCAGGTCTTGCCGCGGCGTCCAGCGCAGGAGCACCCGCCCGCCCCACCGGCGCGCGTCATTGAGGTTCTTCGCTTGGCGCGCGGAGCTGTCGATATAGCCGCCGCCGCTGTCTTGAAACCCGACCAGACGCAGGGCCAGACGCTCGTCGACCAAGGGGAGGTTGAGCAGGGCCGACGCGCGTTCACCCAGCTCGCCGCCGGCGCGATGATAGACATCGATCTGACCGGCCGCCTCGGTTGAGAAGCTGGGCTTGGCGAACAGGACCTTCACCGCGCCGGCCATCGCATTGGAGCCGTAGAGCGTGCCTTGCGGGCCGCGGAGCACCTCGATCCGCTCAACGTCGAAGAGCGCCAGGCCTGGGGCGGATCCGCCCGCGTCATTGCTCGCGCCGACCGATCCGGAAACCGCCACCTCGTCGTAATAGAGCCCGACCGTGCCCTCGCCGATCCCCTGGATCCCGCGAATAGCCAAGCGAAGGTTGGAGGCGCCGCCATTGAGAACGGTCAGGCCCGGCGCCAGACCATTGAGGCTGGCGATATCGACCACGCCTCGGTCTTCAAGCGCATCGCCCGTCAGGGCCGAAACAGCGGCGGGCGTATCGCGCAGCAAGGCCTCGCGCCGGCTGGCGGTGATGATGATCTCGTTGACGCGATCGCCTTGTTCCTGGGCCCGCGCGCTTGTCGCCAGCTGCGGCGCGGCCAAGGCGCCGGCCAGCAGCATCAGGTTTCTGGCTTTCATTGAACCGCTTGCCCCCGAGCGCCGCGCGGCGCGACGGTCACGATGACCAGGACACTGAGCGCCAGGGCGGCGATCATGATCCCGGCGATCGCGAAGGGGCCTTGCGCCTTGAGCAGGGGCAGCAGGGCCAGAGGCGCCAGAGCCGCGCCCAGGCGGTTGAACGCCCATGAGATAGCGACAGCGAAGCTGCGCATGCGGGTCGGGAAGACCTCGCCGGCCAGGATGTAGAGCATCGGCACATACATCAGGGCCACCAGATTGAAGGCGAAACCCGACGCCATGAGCACCAGGGGACTGGTCCCCCACGCGAAGGCGATGATCGCGACCGCGATCAGGCCCGCGCAGAGGCCCAGACCCAGACGGCGGTCGATCTTGTCGATGAAGGGCGTGGCCGCCAACGAGCCGATGGGCGGCCCGAACGCGGCCACCCCGACATAGAGCAAGGTGTCAGACAGCTTGAAGCCCTTCTCCAAAAGGATCGGGGCGCTGATGATGGGGAAGCTGATCAACGCCCAGCCGCTTAGGAAATAGAGCCCGAAGATCACCGCCCAGACCAAACGCGAGGGCGTGTCGGACGGGGGCGGGTCTGGCGGCGGGCGCGTCTGATCCGCGGCCCTGAACCTCACGAGCCGCGGCGAGGCCAGGAAGCGGCTCATGATCGTGTCGGCCGCGCCATCGCGACCACACGCCAGCAGCCAACGCGGCGACTCGGGCAAGGCCGCGAACGCCAGCGCCAGGACGGCCGCGCCGCCGCCGCCGATCACGAAGGCCCAGCGCCACCCCTCCAGGCCGAGCGGCGCCAGCGGCGTCAGGTCCCGAACCAGAAAGATGGCCAGCGGCGCCCCCAGGGCCCCGATCGCGCTCACCAGGATAAGCACCGGTCCGCGCCGCGCGGCGGGCAGGATATCGGTGAGATAGGCGAACATCACCGGAGGATAGGCGCCCATGGCCATGCCGCCGATCACGCGCAGAATGGTCACGCCCACCAGACTTGGCGTCATCGCCGCAGCGAGCGAGGACAGGCCCAAAAGCGCCATCAGCCCGATCAGCACCGTGCGCCGTCCAAGCCGGTCCCCGGCCTTGCCGAACACCGGAGCGCCGACCAGGGCGCCAATATAGATCGAGGACAGAAGCCACGGCAGTTGGCGGGCTGTCGCCGGGTCCGCATGGGCGCCGAAGACCGCCGACAGCACGCTGGTCAGGGCCACTTCCCACAGATCGAAACCAAACCCCAGGGCGCAGACCGCGATGATCGCTACATGCAGTCGGGACAGCGGCGCCGAGGGCGTCTCGTCCTCGGCTTTGAGATAGGTCTTGGCGATCGACATACTGACTCGCAAACCGGCGTCCAACGGGGCCATACCTCTTGCTGAAGCTCCAGGGGTCAAGACGCTAAGCGGGGCGAGCGGGCGGTTCGTCGGCGACTGTCCGAAGCCAGACCTGTTCTCGTCGCCAGTGGTTGGGCGAGCGGCCCAGATGAATACGGAAGAGCCGTGACAGGTGAGACTGGTCGGCCATGCCGCAGGCCAGGGCGATCTGGCAGAGCGGATCGCCGCTTTCGACCATCATGGCCTGGGCACGTTCAAGCCGGCGGCGAGTGACATAGGCCTGCGGCCGTTCCCCGAAATTGACCTTGAAGGCCTCGGAGAAGTAGCGATCGCTCAGCCGAGCGACCCGCGCCAGATCGATCGTCCGGATCTTCTCGTGAAGATGGGCGTCGACGAAATCGGCCACGCGCTTGACCTGCCAGGGGGCCAAGCCACCCGAGGCTGGCGGCGCGAGCAGCGCGCCGCGCAACAGATCTCGCGCCTGGCTGATGTGGTCGCGAGCAGGCTTGTGTTCCTCGCCCAGGCGCCGGGTCGCATCGACCAACAGCTCCAGCACGACGTTGAGACTGGACGGCGGCGCCTCTTCGCGCCGCGCCCTCGGCTCAAGCTCCAAAGCCACGGACATCATTGTCCCCTCCTTGCCGTTCGACCGGCGCTTGTCGGTCGAATGCCACGGTGAGGCCCGGACCGGGCGCTAGCCAGTCAAGACCTGCAAAGAGTTGTTGCGGGTGTTGCGCAACAGGGCTGATGGCGTTCGCGCAACGTTGCGCCAGGGTGCGACACAGGCATAGTTGGCCGACTGTCAAACGGAGCTGGCCATGCTTTCGGAAGGCGGCCACGAGCACTGCTTTGGCCCTTATCGTCTTTCCATCGCCCAGAAGGCCCTGTTCGACGCCAGCGGCGCGGTCCGCCTGGGCGGACGGGCCCTGGACATTCTGAGCCACCTGGTCGAACGCGCCGGCGACGTCGTCAGCAAGGACGAGCTGATGGCCGCCGCCTGGCCTGGCCATTATGTGGAGGAAGCGACCCTGCGGGCCCACATCGCCACGCTGCGCAAGACCATCGGTGATGGTCAGGACGGCGCCCGCTACATCGCCAATATTCCGGGGCGCGGCTACTGCTTCGTCGCCCCGATCAGCGCGCGACCCGCGCTCGCCGCTAACGCCGAGCCCATCGCGATCCAGGCGGGCGGGGTGCGGGCGCCGCCCGCCCTGCCGCGCATGATCGGCCGGGGGGCGGCGGTGGAAGCCTTGGCCCTTCAGCTGCGTGATCGTCGTCTGGTGACGATCTGCGGTCCGGGCGGCATCGGCAAAACGACGGTGGCTGTCGCCGTGGCGCATCTGGTCGCGCCGCGCTACGCCGATGGCGTTCATCTGATCGACCTGGCGCCGGTCGCCCACGCCGAAGCGGTGGTCAGCGCCTTCGCCGCGACGCTCGGCTTGAACACGGCCACCGGCGAATCCGTCGAAGCCCTGGCGCGCGCCCTGGTCGGCAAGCAAATGCTGCTGCTGGTCGACAACTGCGAGCACGTGGTCGAGACAGTCGCCGCGATCGTCGAAGAAGTGCTGAGCCGCGCGCCGCAAGTGGCCATTCTGGCCACCGGTCGCGAGGCGCTAGGAGCCGACGGGGAGACCGTCCACCACCTGCCGCCGCTTCAGACGCCGCCCTCGAGCGACTTCATCAGCGCTGACGATGCGCTGCAGTTCGCCGCGGTCGAACTCTTCGTCGAACGCGCCCAGGCCGGCGACGACGCCTTTGTCCTGTCGCCCGCCGAGGCGCCGGTGGTCAGCGTCCTTTGCCGGCGGCTGGACGGCATACCGCTCGCGATCGAACTGGCCGCCGCGCGCATCGGCCAACTGGGCGTGACGGGACTGGCGGCTGAGCTGGATCAGCGGCTCCTGACCCTGACCCAGATCCGGCGCTCCGCCCAGCCGCGCCATCGCACCTTGGCGGCGATGCTGGACTGGAGCTATGAGCGGCTCGACGCGGGCGAGCAGAACCTGCTTCGCAGACTCTCGGTGTTCTCAGGTCGGTTCACGGCCCGGGCCGCCGAGGCGGTGTGCGGTTCCGATCCCTTTGATGGCGTCGTGCTCGAGACCCTTCAAAGCCTTCGCGCCAAGTCTCTGGTCGCCGCCGAGACCAGCGGGGGCGTGGTCTATCGTCTTCTCGACATGACGCGGGCCTATGCCGTCGCCAAGTTGGAGGCGCATGGCGAGGGCGATGAGGTCCGGCGGCGGCACGCCGCGCTTTGCCTGGATATTCTGGGCCGCGCCGAGCGCGCCTGGCCCGAGCAGACGCGTGACGCCTGGATGGCTGACTACGCGCCGTGGATCGACGACATCCGCGCCGGAATAGACTGGGCGTTTTCGACCGGCGGCGATGCGGTGACGGGGATCGAACTGACCTCTGCTTCGGTCCCGCTGGCCTGCCAGCTGTCGTTGATGCGGGAGTTTCGGGGACGCGTGAACCGCGCCATCAGCGAGCTGGAACGTCTGCCGTTCCCGCTGCCTCTGGCCGAGGTCCAGCTCAACACCTTTCTGGGGACGGTCTCATTCCACGAGTCCGGCTCCGGTTCGATGATCACCTCGGCCTACGCCAAGACCGTCAGCCTGTCGGAGACCCTCAACGACCCCAACCACGACAAGTCGGCGACGCTGGATCTTTTCCAATGGGCCTTCAGCCTGGGGGACTATCCGGCGGCTCTGAAGGCCGCCGAGCATCTGGGCATGCTGGGCCGCGCCAGCTCCGACCCGATGCTGCAACTGACCTCCGATCGTCAGATCGCCCAGGCCAGCCACTTCCTGGGTAATCACACGCGCGGCCGGACCTACGCCGAGCGCGTCCTCAACCATCCGACCCAGGGCATCCGCCTTCCTGTCGGCAGTCCGATGCAGCTGAACCGCAAGGTCTCCATGCGGATCATCCTGTCCAGGATCCTCTGGATCGAAGGGTTCGCCGACCAGGCCCTGGCCATGGCGCTGGAAGGGATCGAGCTTTCGGCCTCGGACCTGTCGCTGGCGCTGTCGCAGACCCTGGCCCTAGCGGCCTGTCCGATCGCGATCTGGCGCGGGGAGACTAGCCTGGCTTTGCAGCTCACCGAGCGTTTGCGCGACCACGCCCGCGCCTCGGGCACGGAGTATTGGGCCAGCTGGGCCGAAGCGATGCTGCATGCCCTGAGCACCGATCCGCTGGACAATCGCCTGCACGTCAACAGTCACCTGCTCGGGGCCAAGCAGTTGGACGGCTTGGGCGCGCTCGATTGGCGCTACGCCAGCGCCGAATCCCTTGAGCGCGTCGAGCGTGGCGTCGTGGGCTGGTGCGCGCCCGAAATCCTGCGCGCCGAGGGGCACATCGCTCTGGCCGCCGGCGATCTCGACGCTCGCAGGGTCGCCGAGAGCTATTTCGAGCGCGCCCTGGAACTGGCCACCCGACAGGGCGCCCTGGCTTGGCGGCTTCGGGCCGCCACCAGTCTGGCGGGGCTGATGGCCGGCGATGGTCGAGGCCGGGAGGGGGCGAAAATTCTGGCCCCGATCTATGAGCAGTTTACCGAGGGCTTCTCGACCGCCGACTTGAGGGCGGCCAAGACCCTTCTTGAAACCCTGAGCGAGACGGCATGAGGCGGATGGGTCGATGAGCACCACGAGACCTGGCGCTGTCGAAGATGCGCTCACCTTTGGTCCGTTCAGTCTGCGCCGTTCGGCCAAGATCCTGCGCGAGGGCGACAGCGACGTTCATCTGGGCGAAGCGATCTTCGCGGTGCTGGCGGCTCTGGTCGAGCGGGCCGGAGAGCAGGTCACGCCCGATGAACTGATCGTCTATTCAGGCCGCGCACACGATGGCGGCGCTGAGATCATCGAGGCCTATGTCCGGATCCTCTGTCGGCGCCTGGGGCTTGATCCCAACGGTCGCGCCTACATCACCCGACGCTCGACGGGGTACTGCTTTGGCGCGGCGGTAAGCCGCCAGCGTGTCCCCTCGACCCCGGCGTTGCGGGTGGTCAAAGCCAGAAACAACCTGCCAGGACCCGGCGACCGTCTCGTGGGGCGAGACGATGATGTCCGCGCCATCGCGGAGATGGTGGATCAGGCCCGGTTCGTCACCGTTGTCGGCGCGCCGGGCGTTGGAAAGAGCGCCGTCGCCGTCGCAACGGCCGAAGGCGTCAGCACGCGCTTCGCCGACGGCGTATGTTTCGTTGACCTTGGGGTCGTCAAATCGCCGGAGGGGTTGGCTGCGGCCGCAGCGATCGCGCTCGGCGTCGGCAGCCTTGCGGAAGATCCGCTTCCCACCATCCTGGCCCATCTACGCGACAAGCAATGTCTTCTCGTGCTGGACGATTGCGCGGGCGTGGCCGAGGCCGCGCCTGGCTTTGCCGGTCGCCTTCTGGAGGCGTGCCCGGGCGTGCGCTGCCTGACCAGCGCGCCGCGCCCCCTGGGCGCGCCCGATGAGCGGGTCTATCGGCTGCAGGGCCTTCCGGGCGAGACCGGCCGCGCATCGCCGGCCGCGACCCTAATGAAACAACGGCGGATCGAGCGGCTGATGGCGCCTGATCTGTCGGATATGGACCTCTACCCCTACGGCCGCCTGGTCGAGGCCTTGGCTGGCGCGCCGCTTTCCATAGAACTCGTCGCGGCCGCGCCGCCCGAACATCTCGACGCCTTGGCCGCCCGTATCCCGACCTATGGGGGCGATGGCCTTGGCCTCGATGCCGTATTGGCCTGGTCGTTGTCCGCCCTCGATGAGTCTGATGCGGCTTTCCTGCGCCAGCTCGCTGCCTTCAACGGCTTTATCAGTCTCGCGGCGGCTCAGTTCATGGCCGAGATTTGCGGAGTCGCGGATCTGAGCGCGGTGATGGGACGTCTGGCCGGGATGCACCTGGTCACACGCGACGTCGTCGATGGGGTCCTGCTCTATCGGTTGCATGCCGCCGTTCGCGACTTCGCCCTGTCCGGTCTTCAGAGCGAAAACGACTACGCGCTTGTTCGGCGTCGTCACGCCGAGGTCTGCAACGCCGTGCTCAAGGTGGCCGAAGGCGATTGGGACGAGCTTGGTCAGCGTCAGTGGGTGGAGCGCTACGGCTATGTCATCCACGATCTAAGGTCAGCCATCGACTGGTGCATGAGCATTGGTGACCGTCCGCTCGGCGTGGCGTTGACGGCCGCGGCCGTTCCCTTGGCGGTGCAGCTGTCTCTGACCGCGGAGTTCCGCGGGCGTGTGAAGCTGGCGCTAGACGTCAGCGATGGCTGGCGGCGTAGCCCGATCCTGCAGATGCGGCTCAACACCGCCTTTGCAAACCTCGCCCAGCTGACCTGGGGCACCGGAGCCGAAGCGACAGCCGCCTTTTCCAAGGCTCACGAACTGGCCGAGCGGGTCGGCATCGCCAGCGAGCAGGCGTCGACCCTTCTGGGGGTCTGGTCCTGCGCCTTCGGCAAGGCCGACTACCCGGCCGCGGCTGAGTTCAGCAATCGTCTGAGCATGGTGGCCAAGGTCTCGTCCGAGCCCTTCATCACCCTGCTGGGCGATCGCACCTCGGCTCAGGCCCAGCACTTTCTTGGACGCCACGATCGGGCGCGGATCCTGGCCGAGCGGGTCATCAACTATCCCCAGCGCTCCATTCCGCTGTCGATGTCTATGCCTGGCGTCAGCCGACAAGTCTCGATGCGCATCATCATGGCCCGGATCCTGTGGATCCAGGGGCATCCGGATCAGGCCGAGGAGATGGTCGAGGCGGCGATCAGCCATGCCGCCGCCGACCTGGGCATCGCCATGTGCCATGCACTGGCCTTGGCAGCCGCGCCGGTCGCCCTGTGGCGGGGGGACGAGGCCCGAGCCCAGACCCACATCGACCGCCTCCTGGACTTGTCCAGCGCGGCTCAGGCCAACTATTGGCGCAGCTGGGCCCAGCGCTTCGAGGAAGTGCTGCGTTGGCGCCAGACCGGCGTCGCCGTCGCGCCGCCCCAAGATGCTAAGCAGGCCGACGCCATGGCGACCTTCGCCGAGGTGTTCGTCACGCCCGGCGTGTTGGCCCGCGTGGAGGCGGGTCTGGTCGGCTGGTGCGCGCCGGAGGTTTTCCGCGCCGAGGGCGAGCGCCTCCTGGGCCAGGGCGAACATGATGGCGCCGAAACAAGCTTCAAGCGTGCGCTCAACCTGAGCCGTCGTCATCGCGCGACCGGTTGGGAGTTGCGCGCCGCCAGCAGCCTGGCGCGGCTCTGGAACAGTCAGGGCCTGGCCGATGAGGCCGAGGCGCTTCTGGCCCCGATCGTCGAAGGGTTCAGCGAAGGGCACGCCACGGCCGATCTGCGAGCGGCGCACGAGGTTCTCGCCAAACTCAATCGCGGCGGTGTGCGAAACCACAAGGATGGCCGCCCTCCTCGGGGTTGAGGCGGTGGGAGGAGGGCGGCGGGTCCTGGGTTTGGGGGGAGGAGGACCCGTCCTTGAGGACGTCTCCACAGTCTCATTTCAGCGGCGATGGTGCTTGGACGCTCAACGTCGATTTGACAGGTTCGGCGGTGCTTTAGTGAGGCAGAGGGTGGGGCTCCGCATCCCGATCGTCTATGCGACCGGCTCGATCCGCCAATGTTCGCAGAGCTTACCGGCGCTAACGCGATAGGCCTGCAGGGCTTCAAACGCGATCCTGGTTCCAGTGGGCGGCAAGTCGCCCAGAGGATTAAGGTGGGTTCCCGTGATCCGAGCCAGAACCATAACCCGATTACCTTCAGCCATCATGTCCAACGGGCGCCAGATCATGTCCGGAAAGGCCGAGCGAAGGCCGCCCAGATAGCGTTGGAGTTCGCAGACGTCGAATTGGCCGTCGTTGGGCGATCGACAAGACACGTCGACCAGCTCGCCAAGGGCGTCCAACGCTCCTTGATTGATAAGATGATAGTAGCGGAAAACAACGCTCTTGTTGATTTCGATCGACATCTGCAAACCCTTGAGCAACGCGATCTCAAGAGTGAGCGATGCGGTGGGGGCGGCCTTGAACTTTGCCGTCCGCGTTGGAGCCCGTCAGCGGTACTTGGCGCGCGAGGGCGTCAAGCAAGGCCGACGATCTTCAAGACGCTTGGCAATACAGGGGGGCTCTGGGCGAGACGGCTCATCGGCCTTGCGATAGACCTCGGTGCGAGGAGGCGATGATCAGCCGGGCGACGCTTGGTGCGTCGATGACTTGGCAAACGCCAGCCAACGACGAGAGCGAGCGCTCGACAACCACAGGCCTTCTGTGCTCGATCGTGGAGTCGCCTGGCCGACCCAAGACCGACCAAAGCCGTTCGATCATGAATCCTGTTCGCCGCACTGCCATGATCGAAAGACTCGCCCGGGGCATCGAGCGCATCGGCCCGCGGTTCGAGGTGTTCGCGGGCATCGTGATGGCGGCGCTCGCCAAAGTCCCGACCACCCACGACGGCGTCAACGCTTTGGGCTACCCGGTGGCCAAAGTGGCCGACGGCGAGAGCGATGATGGCTCTACGGTCTTCGAATACTCCGACGAGGCAGGCTACTTCGTAGCCAAGATGCCCAAACCTGAACAGGATTTGCGCAAGGTCCTGAAGGACAAGCCCAACGCCACGACGATCTACCTGGTTTCGGGGTCCAAGCGGAAACCCCAGAAGATCGCAACCTTCAGGAAGACGGTCGAAGCTTGGCCCGGCATGAAGGGCAAGGTTCTACACATCTGGGCGAGCCAAGACATCGCCGCGCACCTCGTTGATCATCTTCTGGTCAATGACCGGCTGGTCAGACGTCTTGCGCCATACCTGCCCGAGTTGCAGCGGCTTGCCGACGAGGAAGCGGCGACCCGCCTTGCGCCAGCGCCGGACGCCAACCGGGTGCCGCGCACGGACGTCGACCAGGAAATCGCCCGGCGCTTGAAGGCCTTTCCGGTAGTGGCCATCGCCGGCATGGCGGGCTTGGGCAAGTCCAACGCGGCGGCAGCGTTTGCGGCCAATCACGCCGAAGACTACGATCTGGTCGTCTGGCTGGAGGGCGAGGAGGTCGATCGCATCGAATCCCTGCTATCGGTGCCTTTGACCCGAGTTGGCGAGCAACGAAACATTGTCACGCTGCTCAAGCACCAGGCCTGCTTGCTTGTGGTCGACAATGTCCAAGGGCAGCTGGCGGCGGTGGATATCGCCAAGCTTTGCGGACCCAAATCGCACGTGATTCTGACGCAGCGGCGCTCGGTCGGTGAGACCTACGACCTCCCGCTACTGGATGAAGTTGAGGCACGGGCCGTTCTCAATCGCGCTGGCACGCCTGTTCCAGATCCGGTCTTCGATACGATCTGGGCTAAGGTCGGCGGCCATCCGTTCAGCCTGAATCTGCTGCAGGCCGCGGTCGCCGAAGAAGGGGCGACCTGGAGCGAGGTCCAAGCCGATTGCGTCGAACTCGGCGAAATGGCCGATGACCGGGGCCAGCGCCTAGCCGATCGCATGCTCAAGCATCTGGCTGGCGTGCTCACGCGCGAGCTGGCCGTCTTCGAGTGGGCAGGGCTGCCCGCGATTGGCGAAGAGTTTTTGCTCCAAACAATCCTGCCGCTGGGCGTTCGCAAGCTCCGGTCGTTCGGGCTGACGGCCGTCGACCGGTCGGGAGTCTTGCGCCTGCACGATGTGGTGTTCGCCGTGCTCGACGGCCGCGGCTGGGCGGACGCGAGCCGGTGTGCCGAGCTCGACGACAGGCTGGAAGCCTATCTGATCGCGACCGCCGAGGAATTGGGCCTGACGTTCTGGGCCACCGCGCGAAGCCTTCGGCCAAAGCTGGAAGCGCTCGTCGCCGCCGGCGACCGGCGATCAGCTTTTCTTTATGCGCTGTTGGTGGTCTGGGAGCCGTCGGAGGTGAGACCCGATCTGGTTGGCGATCCGGTCGCCACCGCCCAGGCGCTGGCGGAGGCTGCCCGAGGGCCGCTGGGCGTCATCGCGGTCATCGAGGCGATCGAGCAATTGTTCCTGCTCGAAAAAGAACTTGAGGGCGACGTCGCCAGGAAAGGGCTCCAGGCGCGTCTACCGGCTTTCGACACCATGTTGGCGCTGGGCGATCTCTCGGATCGCGAACGCGCTCAGCTCCAGCACCACAAGGGCAAGGCCCTCAAGCGTTTGGGCGACACGGCCGCGGCCGCTGCGCTCTTCGACACGGTGTTGGCCGGCCCTTACCCGATGAACGAGTCGCGGTTGCAACTGATCGACATTCGTCGAAGCGATCCCACCCAAACCGCCGCCACGGTTCAGCATGTCGATGCGATCTTCGCGGACCTGCGAAATGGCGGCGAGGTTACCTATTCGGTGCTGCTGGGGCTCATCGAGCGGCTCCCGGCCGGCAAGGGCGCATGGCGCAACACCGTGATTGCTCAACATCTGGACGAGATCACCAAGACGATCGTCCAGGCCGCCAAGCTCGGGGTCAGCCAAGCCTTTAGGGCCTTCGCACCGCTTGGTCGGTTCATGTCGAGCGAGATGCCGGATGAGTTCAGGGCGATTTTCGATCAGCTTCCGGCGCCAGGCCTCGAAAGCCTTGGCGTCGACGGCGATCGCTTTGCCTGGGCGGAGATCTACGCAGAAGCCGCGCGCCTCCCCGGCGCCGCCAGCGTGCAACTCCGCAGCAAGGCCTTGGCGCTCTACGAAGGCCTGGTCAAGCCGCAGAAGTTCCATACCCAAAGGCGCGCGGAGCTGCTGATCGATATGGGCCGTCCAGCGGATGGCGAGGCGCTCATCCGGACCCTGCCCGATATTGAGGGCGACGATGGCTGGCTTCAGCGCCTAATGGCTCGCGCGCGCTTGGCGCAAGGCGATCCTGACGACGCGCTCCGCTGGATTGACTTGGCGCTCGACAAGCTGAAGGCGGCGAATTTCAAGAGCGAGTTTCTCGAACTGCGCTTCGCTATCCGCGACCGGCTGGGCGATAGCCAAGCCTATGAAGATCTGATCGCAGCGAGGGCCGCCAGCGAGAAGACCGGTGAACAGTTGCGTCTCGATCAGCGTCTTGCAGATCTGGGACGGAGGTAAACGCGAGGGCGCAGATCAGCTAACGGCAAGGTCTCATGCCCGTCTTGCCTCCATTGTTTCGGTATCACCCTCGCTCGCCCGAACCAGAAACAATCTGTCCTCGACTTCCAGCAGCGGTTGGTCGACACGACCCCAAAACGGACGCTCGCCATCCTCATGGGCGAAATCGTAGTCCATGTTCGGCAGGCTCTCTGCCATTCGGCGGATCTCTGTTTCATCGCCAGCGAAGCCGACCGTCCGGATGGCGTGGTTCCACTCCAGCGCCCAGGCCCAGACTTCCTTGCCCTCGGGGTGGCGCCGGATGATCATCTTGAAGAACGTGTCGCCCCCGATCGCGTGAATCCGCAATTCCCAGTCGGCGACCAAATCGTAGAACCAGCGCAGCCAGGGGTTACCCCAGTCGGCCCGCCGAGCGGTGATCAAGGGGAAGAAGCCGCCTTGGACGAAGCCGCCACGGCGTGTCTGTTCCTGATGGGTGATGAGGAAGAAGAAGCCGCGAAAATGATAGTGGGCGAGCCGGAAAATTCTCGCCTCGTCGATCTGCGGCGGCGCTGTCAGGGCATAGGTGATGACCCCGCCCTGGATGGGGATCTCGAACTCGACCTCTTCCTGGCTCTTGGCGACCAGTTTTCGGGTACGACGGCTTCTGGCGTTTTGAGCCTTTCGTAGGGCTTCGGAAACCAGACGAGGGTCGTCGATCGCATACCGCCCCCACAGGTCCGGCTGCATCGATATCGCTGAGATGTCGTCTTCAAGGTCGGCCTTGTCGCCGTTGCAGGCCTCACAGGCATTGAGGATCAGGTTCCATTGCCCGTCGAAGCATCCGCGGGGGACGAAACGCCGCCCGATCACGTGCTCCTTGCTGGCCGCTTTTTTGGCGTCGAACAGGCTGCCGCAATAGGCGCAATTGACGTTTCGCAGGACGATCGCGCGTCCTGGGACATAGCGGATAATGCCGTCTTCCTGGCTCATCGAGGTTTTGCTCTCTGGAGCGACGGGAGTGCCGCGACGCCACCGAATCGTTGACGTCGAGCGTGACAAGGCGGCCACCTAGCCGGCAAAAAAGCAACGCCAGCCCACGAGGGCGAGGACGATCACCGCCAAGGCGACCACGCCCCAACCGTCGGCTTCGATCCGCTTAGGCGTGATTTTCAGAAAGTGGCGACGGGACATTTTCACTCCGCTTGAGGTCGGACCAACCTCGCGCGATCGGGTGATCACCACGAGGCCGTTTCGATCTCGGTTGTGGGCGTCACGACCCCGCGCGGGCAATCGACCTGCGTTGTGTGGAGCACAGCGCACAACGCTGGGCCGGCGTTCGGGCGCTAACCGATGTGGAAGTTTGGAAAGTGGCGACGCTTCCGCCATGACGGGCGCCGCCGCTCCCCCCGGTCGCCTAGGCAGACCACACTTGGTTCAGAACCTGGGCGGCCAGGGCCGCCTTGTCCTGCGGCAAAAAGCGGCCGTAGTGCTCAGCGATCGTTTCGGGTGTGTCCTGGATCGCGTAGCTGGCCTGCTCGTATGAGCCCGTCTGCTTGAGGACATGGGTGGCGATCACGTCTCTGATGTTGTGCGGACCGTGTGGCAGCAGGCCTTCGATTGCCCCGCGACCGGTGTAGGGATTATAGATTCCATGCCGTTCTATCGCTAATCGCCAGGCCGCATAGAAGCTGTTGGAGTCGTATGCGGCGTCCTTGCTCTTGGTCTTCATCGTCTTGACGAAGAACACGCCCGGGTCAGCCGCACCTTTCAGCAGTACCGCGCGGTGACGGTCGATATAGGCCTCTATCTCTCGATAGAGACCGGCCAGATCTGGAAGCGCGAGGCGGAAAGGGTTTTTGCGGAAGTAGGATGAGCCAGCGTTTTTGAAGGCGGCCGCCGGTATCAGCACCTCCCAGGTGTGATCGCGCGTGTTCCAGCGCAGCTCCCCGCACTTGAGCGCCTCAAGTTGCCGCTCCGACGTTGGGATGCGGTCCTTGGGGCAAACGAGCAACTGGCGAAGGTTTTTCTGCCGCAGGCCAAGGTGCAGACCAAGGCGAAGCATCAGAAACGCACGCGTCGATTCCGCTGCAGGGACCGGATAGAGCCGCTCGTCGGCGCGCCACTTGAGAACCTCAACGGTGATCTTGCGATACTCCCCAACCGGGCTTTCGGCTTCGAGGATGGGAAGGATCGGCTCGAAGGGATCACGATGAACCCGCGCAACGCGCGCCACTTCCTTGGCGCGCAGAAGTACGTGTCGATGCTGGGTGTCGCATGCCTGGTCCCAGTTCTCACAGGCGGCGCGGACGTCGTCGGCGCTGATCAAGCCCTCGACCGGCCGCAGGCGCTCGGCCAGCTTGGGCGTCTGTCTCAGCCAACCGGTCTCCTTGCGCGAGAGGCCGGCCGCCACGGTCAGCATCTCCGTCTCCCATTGGGTGAAGAAGCCGCGCCGGCTCTCTCGCCATTGCAAGTACCAATCCCATACGGCCGGAAAGACCAGGACGGCGAAACTCAGGCAGCGCACCGGCGCGCCATAGCCGCGCACGGGGCCAAGCGGGCAGGCCGCCAAGGCGCCGAGCATTAAGCCCAGATGCTCCATCTTCTGGTCAGCGGTGGCGTCGTTCCAGACGCCATTGCGACGGCGGCCGCGAGAGGTAAGGGTGGCCGTCTTGAACGCCATCAGATCGGCCGCTTCGGCGTCGAGAAGCACGGGCGCGGCAAATGCGCCAAGGGGGCGTCCGGTTTCACGCAGGCCCGGATCGGCCAGGCGGTCCTCAAGGGCTTGACCTGGGGTCAGCTCTCCCGGATCGACACCACCGATCCGCGCCGAAAACTGCACGGCGAAGCGCTGCTTCATGGCTTCAGCCTGAAAGCGCCGGTAATCGGTATGGCCCGACATCACAACCTCGCGCACCCAGCGCTCGATCTCTTGGCGCTTGGCCGTGGGCAGTCGGGCGAAATCGTCGGGAAGGTGCCAGGCCATGCGTCGACGCTCGGACATCGGCAACGGCAGACTCTTGGCGTCGGCGACCATCCGGCCCGGGTGAGGAAGCTTGGCCCGCAGGTAGCCCACGGGAAGGCGCCAGCGCCGCTCGAGGGCGGCCAAGATCCGCAGGCTCGTCGCGCCGCGCGGCGCCTTCAAGCCCAGACGCCACATCCGAAAGGTGCTGACCTCCAGGCTATCGCCCTTCAGGCACACCGCCCGTCGCAGGCCATAGCCGGTGTCGCCGTGACGGCGCATGTGCAGGTCGAGCGCCTCGGCGAAGGTCGGCGGATCTTCCCAATCCTCCCAGAGCGCCTTTGGAAATGCGACGACTGGGCGGGGCGCGTAACCGGTTTTACGCTTCTGCGGACCTATTGGCGTCCCCGGCTGTGGGGAACTGGCTTTCTGGAGGGAGGGCTTCGGCGGCTCGGATTTTCTAGGCATTTCACTCAAGTTCACGCGCGGATCTGATCGTCCGCGCGGCCTAGACGCGCCAGCTTCGACTTCTCCCTGTGTCGCCGGAGCGGCCATGATCGGCGTGCCGCGTGAACCTGGGAATCGAGCGCTGACCGCGCCGCATCAATTACGGGGTCAGCGGTTCGATATGGCAGCTCCCCACCATTTGCCGGCCTATGCCGCTATCCGCATCTCGGCAGCGCCAGGGCCGACGCCATCCGCTGCCGCAGAATGCTTGGCGAAGCCGGCGATCCAGAGCTGAATATCCGGTCCAGACTTGGCGGCGCTCTGACACACCACCTGGGAAATCCGCTCCTGCTGTTTGCGCAGGTGGCCCGAGAGCAGCCGGTCTCGGGTGATGTAGCCCGTGTTCACGCCGGGCAGGGAGTGGTTCATCAGCAGATGAGCGTCTAGCTCGGAAACCTCGGCGATCTGCGCGACCGTCCGGAAGGTCTGGCGCAGGTCATTGCCCCACTTGGACAAAACGATCCGCTTTTCCTTGTGCTCGACGATGTGGCCGCTCGCGCTGTCCGCCGGGAAGAGCCAGAACTCGGCCTGCTCGGGATGCAGCATTCGGCCCCAACGCATCGCCCGGATCACGCACCGCATCATCGCTCGCGACAGGGGGATGTCGAAGGCCTTCTTCGCGCCGCCCTTCGGGCGCGGCACGTGCAGGATCCTCTTGCGGAGATCGACGTGCTCAATCCGGACCTTTTTGAGCGCGGTTGGTCGCGAGCCGGAAAGCAGGACGAGCAGGTGATACTCGCGGCGTATGGGGCTTTCCAGGGCGTGCGCCTGGCGCAGCCAGCCCACAAGATCCTGGTCTCCCATGCCGGTGTCGCGACGGACCTCGACGTTCCAGTCGATCGCTTTGACCGGGTTCACGCCGGGCAACGCGGGATTGGTCTTCAGGGCGTGATTATAGATCGCTCGCAAGCTGCGCATGGCGCCGTTGGCGATGTAGGGTCCGTTCAGCTCGCTGATCCGCTCGTGGCGCTCGACGACCATCGACGGCGTTTCGCCCAGGCGAGCGAGCGGTCGATCAAGCCAATCCGCCATCAGTCGCTCGATATGGTCGCGGTAGTTGGCGATCGTTCCGGGATCGCGTCCCTTACGGAGCAAATGGCGATCAAGATAGTTCTGCCATGCCGTCCGTAAGGTGATCGGTCCGCTTTTGGACTTCGCTTCCCCGCCAGGTTTTTCGCCCCGCGCGATCTGGCCGAGAACGTCTTTGGCCTTGTTGCGAGCGTCGCGGCTAGAGAGCTCGCCGAACTCGCCCAGCTTGGCCTGAGCACGAAACTCGCGAACGCCGTGCTTCCAGTGCTCGCCCTCCGCCATGAAGGTTTTTCGGCGCTTGCCGACCTTGAGCAGGAAGCCGGACAGCTCCGTGTCGCGGACGAGATACTGCCCTGTCTCGGCGTAGGGGAGTCGGGCGATCGCCTTGTCTGTGAGAAGAAGCTGTTCGGACGCCATGTTCAGACCCAGAATTTTAGTCGGGGTTTAGTCGGGGGAAGTGCTCCGTGTGAGTTTCTCGAGGTCCATGTACGCTAATGTACGCTAGATCGCGAAAATCGTCATAATTACAATGACATATAATTCTTCCGCGGGCAAGTAATGCGGCTCTAGAGAGCGCCGGCGAAGGCCCTAATACATTCTACGAATCTGAGGGTCGGACGTTCGAATCGTTCCGGGCGCGCCATTTCGGTTTAAGGATGCGAACGCCGAGAACCGCCGATTGTTCGCCTGCCGAGGCGGCCATGGTTCTCAGCAAATCAGTCCTATTTCCCATGATCCGCATCTCGTTTGACGAGATGACTTCCACGCGCTGAGCCACCGCGCGAACATGCTCGCGACGGTATTTGCCGTCTTCGTCGCGTAGTCGCTCCTTCGTCGCCTCGGCGAACCGCGCGAGAATCTCCGGCGTCAGCATCGGTCCCAACTTCTCGATGGCCGCTTCGGCGCGATCGGCGTCCGCCCTGGATTCGTCGCGGATGATCGCCAGTTCCCGCATACGGTCCTTGAGGTCCTGGTCGTCAGTCGAGGCTAGGCCGTCCTCGACGGCCTCATAGAGCCGCTTGAGCTTGCTGGCCGCCTGGGTCGCCCGCTGCCTCAACTCGACGACGTGAGACCGGCGCCGGTCGATCCAATCGGTTCGCTTGTCGATGACATTGCCCAGCAGCACCTCCAGGCGCTCGGGGTGCAGGAGCCTGCGCTCCAGATGATCGACGACGGCGGCCTCCAGCTTGTCCACGCGGACGGTGATGCCCTCACAGCCGGTTGGTCCCTGCCGAGCCTTGGTCGAGCACGTGTAATAGCGGTAGCGCAGTCCGGTCGAGCTACAGCCGGTACGCAGGGTCATGGCCCCGCCGCACTTGGCGCAAAAGCAGATGCCGGCCAGCAGCAGGCCGCAGTTCACATGATTGGGGCGCATCTGCTTCCAGTGGCGCAGGTGCAAGGAGTCCTGGACCGCCTGGAACTCCTCGCGGGTGACGATGGCCGGCACTTCGCAGATGGCGTGTTCGGACTCGGGCTTGCGTTTTTTCAGCTTGGCGCTGGTCCGGTTGAAATGATGCTCGCCCATGTACGAGGGCCGATGAAGGATTTGGTGGATCGCATCGAGCCCGAACTTGCCGCCGTCTCGGGTGCGAATCTCGCGGTCGTTCAGATAGGCGGCGATGGCTTTGAAGCCCATTGGTCCGTAGCCGTCGGCGCCGACTAGCGCCAGGCGGTAGATGAGTCGAATCTTCTCAGCGTTGACTGGGTCGATCTCCAGCTTCTTCTTGAGCTTGGGGCCGCGCTGCTCGGCGACGTAGACTCGATAGCCTAGCGGCGGCCGTGAACCGTTCCAGAAGCCCTGACGGGCGTTCTCCTTCATGGCCCGCAGGGTGTGCTTGGCGTTCTCCCGCGACTGGTACTCGTCGAACAGCGCCATGATCTTGCGCATCATCTCGCTCATGGGGTCGTCGCCCAGCTCCTGGGTGATCGAGACCAGCCGCACGCCGTTCTTGGCCATCTTGCGGAAGTAGAATTCGAACTGGAACTGGTCGCGGAAGAAGCGCGAGAACGAGTGGACGATAATCACGTCAAAGGGCGCCGGTTTGGTCAGCGCCGCGTCCATCATCGCTTGAAAGGCTGGCCGCTTGTCGTCGGTCGCCGTGTTGCCCGGCTCGACAAACTCCTCGCCCGCCGTCCAGCCTTTGCCGGCGCAATAGGCCTGCATCTGCCGGCGCTGGTCCGGGATCGACAGGTCGCTTTCGGCCTGGCGGCCGGTCGAGACACGAAGGTAGAGCGCCGCCCTCGACGCCATCGAGGTGGGTTCAGGCGCGATCAGGCGGCCCATAGGATAGCTCCAGATGTTTTAGGGGATGGGGCCGAACAGCTCGTCCAGCAGGTCGGCGAAGAAGGCTGTGATGATCCGCGCCTCGTGATCGGTGACGGGCACGAACTCGGGCCAGTCGTCGGTGACGGTGATGGAGGGCGAGATGGGCGGGGCCGGCCTCTCGGATCGAACGACCAAGGGCGCTTGCAGGTAATCGTGAAGGTCTGTCGGCGGCGGGGCCTGCCGAAAGCGACGTCGAGCCATGGGGCGACGATGGCCCTGCGCGGCGTTCGATCAACGCCGACTTGGGTGCGGTCGTAGCCTGGCGAAGAAAGACAGGGAAACGGCGGGTCCGCGTTCGCCGCGTCAGGCCGTGGGCAGGCTTGGCGGCACATAGGGCTCTCCACAGCCGGGGCACTTGGCCGACGCAAGGAACTCAATGGCCTTGCGCACCAGAGGCGCGGTCTCGCCTGGGTCATGCACGTCCATGCGGGCGGCGATGACGAGGAGGCTGGCGACTTCGTGGATGTTGCAGGGGGCGAGCCGCGTGATGGCCAGGTAGCCCCGCTTACGCTCCTTCCAGAGGTCATCCATCTGGACCTCCAGGGCGGCCATCTCGGGCGCCATGGGAAGCTGGCCGCGCTGCCGTTCGGTCATGCGGAAGTAGTCGTATCCAGAGGCCGCTAGGGTCTCCAAGGCACCCCAACGTCGGGCTAGGCGGTCGGACTCGAAATCTACCGTCAGCCATTGAGCGCATTGGGCGAGGAGGCTGTCAGCGGCGGGCATCGCCGCCACGGCTCCACCAGCCTTGCAGGCCAGGGGCGCGGCCGACGCCGCGCCTAGCAGGGTGCGGCGGGAAACGGTGGTCGGATCTGCCTTACGTTCAGACATGCGGGGGCTCCCGGCGCAGGCGCTCGGTCCGACTGGCAAGCCAATCGGTGGAGTTTCGGTTCAGTGTACGCAATACTTCGCACAGAACGCGCACCAAGTCCACACCCTGTGTGAAATTCTTGTTACGGAGTATGAAGTGCTGACCCCAATGCAGATTCGTCTGGCCCGGACGGCGCTGGGTTTGGGCGTTCGGGAGCTTGCCGCTGCCGCAGGAATCTCGCCTTCAACCGTCCAGCGCTTCGAGTCCGAAATCGGGGGAATGCAGACGCGAACGCTGGATAGGGTTCAGCAGGTGCTCGAAGAGGGCGGTATTATTTTCATCAACGCCGACGCCAACGGCGGCCCAGGCGTTCGACTTCGCTCGTGAGAGCAGGGAGCGGCCAGCGCTCAGGGCTCGCCCTGGTGCGCTTGCCGAGCCTCTGCCGGGCGGGACGATGAGGGTCAAGGGCGGCTGCGCCGTCGCTCCGCGATGGGCGCCGTAGGCGCCCACCCTTGACGCTCATCGGCCCGTCCGGCCCTCGTTCCACCAAGCGCACCAGGGCGCGTTCTGCACGAGCTTAAGGACTGCGGCGGGGGTTGGGGTGCTCCCGTCGATCTAGATCGTGTCGAGCGTGAACGGGACTTTGATCTGCGCAGAACCGTCCGGGGCGCTGCTGAAATATATTCCCCCTGCCTCGAACACGCGCTTACCGATCGCGACCAACGGGCCGAACGTATCGAGCGTCGGGTCCCACTGGCCCTGCGTGTCCCACAACGCCCTCAAGGCTTGGTGGAGTTCATCGACGAGGCCTCCATATCCCCCAGCCTCAAGGGCCTGACGCGCGACGCTCTGATCCGCCCAGGTCTCGTTGGCCCCATCCATACCGCCCAGCAGATAGGCGACAGCCTTCATGGGCTCGCAGAGGGCTGGACCTGCTTCGCCCACGAGGCGATTGAGATCGCCGTAGTGCCGGTAGCTGCGAATAGCCGCATTGGAGCGATCACGAGCAACGGCGACCACGCCGGTCACGGTTTCGGCGTGGTGCTCATTCTGGTTCAAGGCGAATGGTGCCGAGATGCGGCAAGCTGCGTATTCGTCCCAGCAGACCTCGGCCAGTTGGAAGAGAATGGCGCGTTCATAGCCCTCTATCCGCGCTCCAAATCGAGCATCTGGGATGGCCACCTCCTTCTGAGCCGTGATCTGCACGTGGGCGCACTCATGAGCGATAATGCCGATGGCTAGCTGGACTTCCTCTTCCGGAGCGTCTTCGACGGCCAGCGCGGCGATCATGGCGGCGTTGAAAATCAGGTGGGTCTTCACCTGGCCGTCCCGCATCACAGCCGGTGACATGGCCACGCCTTGCATCTCCTCGCTGTTGGATCGCGACAGCGGCCGAAGGCCATCAAGTCCGCGATCCAGGCCGGTCAGGGCCGCATCGTAATCAATCGCGATCGTTACGCCGTCGAGCGTGGAGAGATCGATCAGGCGACCAAGGCCATGAATCCAGCCTAGGACGACCGATCCTAACTCCCGCGCGCCCTCTTCGTTGGTGAAGCCCTGGACGCTCGCGCCGAGGCCGGCCGGCACTGTGGTTTCCGGCAGTTCGATCGCGTCGTCGTCCGTCGACATGAACTCTCCTTGCGAAGGTGATGAGGCAATTGGAGAGGTAGGGATGCAGCTTGGCCTTGCAAGCGCCGGCAGGAGCAACCGCCTTGAACCAGAAAGACGTAGGTCCCGGAGAAGCCCCTGATCTGTCGAGGAAAGCCCTGAAATCCAGGACCTATCGTGATTTATAGGTCCCGGAAATTCCTCCACACCATCAAGGCCATGGACCTAAAAGGTCCCGGCCCTTTAATCTCGCCGTCGTAATCGGGGTACTGAGTCTCTTCTTCTGAGCCATCCCAGCCTCCATCCTCTGATTTTACCAGGTCTATCCAAGGGCGACAGGGTTCGCCATTGTACGCCGGAAGTCGGCAGGATGGTCCGCTAGCATCTAGCCTAGCGCGATGCAGGCAACGCCGGACCCGTTAGAGTTGCTTTCGTCATGCCGGCCGATATTGTCCATCTGTGCCGTAAGGCAGGGGGCGTGGTTTATGACGGTGGCAGGGAAGACCAAGGCGGTAGCCAATCCGACGAAGGCATTCTTCGTCCGGATGATCACCAGGGACATTTCCCTGGAAGACTGCATCCTCGATCTGATCGACAACAGCGTTGACGGAGCTTGGCGAAGCGAGGGCAGCCGTCCGATGGGCCTGGCCCAAGACGCTGACCTGTCCAACTACAGCATCGACATCGTAGCCAACGACCAGTTGTTCTCGATCTCGGACAACTGTGGAGGCATGACTCTAGACGACGCGGTCGATCATGCGTTCAGTTTTGGGCGCCGCTCCATCGACCAGCACGACGACTACAGCATCGGTGTCTATGGCATCGGCATGAAGCGTGCGGTCTTCAAGATCGGCACAGACATCAAGATCTCAAGCACCTACGACAACGCTGGAACCCGCGAGTCGTTTTCGGTGCCCATCAACGTCGATACCTGGCTTAACAACGATGTTCCGCCGTGGGACTTCGACATTGTCGATAGCGACCACCTCGACCAGAACGGCGTGAACATCGTCGTCAATGGGCTAACGTCGGGAGCCTCTAGCGCCTTCTCCAGTCCTGCTTTCTTGCAAGAACTGCGACGGACGATCGCGCGGGACTACTCCCTGCATCTGAACCGGGGCCTGAAGATCTCCCTGAACGACACGCCCATCGTGGGTTGGAAGATCGAATTGCTGGAGGGGGCGGACTTCTCGCCGATGCGGGTCCAGTACGACGACGAGACCGACGGCGACCCCGTCTCGATCGAGATATTCGGCGGCATGGCCGCGCCGCCCCCGGAAAGCTCCGAACCCGACGCCGAAGACGAAGGCGAGCGCCGGTTCGGGTGGTACGTCATCTGCAACGGCCGGATCGTGCTGGCGGCTGACAAGACGACCTTGTCGGGATGGGGCACGGAAGACTGGCCGCAATGGCACCGACAATACTCCGGTTTCATCGGCATCATCCTGTTCACCGCGGCCAAGGCTGCGGCTTTGCCGCTTACGACGACGAAGCGGAGCGTGGACAAGTCGTCCGAGGTGTTCCGTCGCGCCCGTCCGAAAATGCGCGACGTGACGCGCCTCTGGATCGACTACACCAACCAGAGAAAGCAATCGCTTGAAGAGGCGAAAAAGATCGAAGTCGCCGCCGCGCCGGTGTCGATATATGCCGTAAAGCAGCAGGCCACGGTTCAATTGCCGAAGTTTGCGCCTAAACCGCCAACTGAGCGGATGGCGAACATCAACTACTCGGTCCCTGTCGCTCGCTTGAAGAAGCTGGCAAAGGAGTTGGGCAGCATCAATCTCAACTATCGTGAGGTTGGCGTAAAGACGTTCGAGTACACCTATGACGATCTTGTCGGGGACGAGTGATGTCGTCTTTTGACGCGATCAATTATAGCCTGCGACCGAGCAAGAGCATTCAGCGTCAAGTCGTCTTCGACGGTGTGAAGCTGCTTCAAGCGCAACTCGATCTTGATAGGCTGATGTATATTGGCTTCGGATCGATCTGGTTCACCGATTTCGTCATCGCTCACCGCGTGCTGGGCGTGGATGACATGATTTCGATCGAGGGTAATGAAGTCGGGTATAAGCGGGCCGTGTTCAATTCGCCTTACGCCACAGTGCGGGTCGAACACGGCATGTCGGGTGAAGTGCTTCCCAAGCTGTTCGCTGACGAGGGGATCAGGAACAGGCCCTGGATGATTTGGCTCGACTACGATTATGAGCTGGACGAATCCGTCCGGGACGACATTCGAGCGGTCATCGAGAACGCGCCGATCAACTCGATTCTCCTTGCGACATTCAACGGCCATGAAATGGGGTACGGAAAGGCACCGGAGCGGCCTGATCGACTTCGAGACCTACTCGGTGCCCTGGTGCCTGACGACCTGCCAAAGGCGTCCTGCAAGGACGAAAGGATGCAGGACACGCTTGCCGACCTCTCCTTGGGGTACATGCAGTCGGTCGCGGCCGAAGTCGCCAGGCCCGGCGGGTTCGTTCCCGCGTTTCGCATCCTCTATCGCGACGGCGCGCCGATGGTGACGGTGGGCGGCATTTTGCCGGCTCGGGGCGCCGCGCGGATCGCGGCCGATCTGGTGGCCGATCCGACCTGGCCATGCCGGCCTGCCGTTCCGATCAAGGCACCTCATCTGACGTTGCGCGAGGCAGCTGTGTTGCAGGCTCAGCTTCCTAGAAACGACCAGCTCACGAGGGCGGCGGTTCAAGCCTTGGGCTTCGACTTGGAAGACGATCAGATCGCAGCGTTCGAAACCTATTACCGGCAGTATCCGGCGTTCGCCCAGATCGTCTCGTGATGTTGGGCCGGCGGCGAAATCGACCTTCCGTCTATGTGATACGCTCGGATGGCGCTAGGCCGTGGGCAAGATGATTCTGGTTGACCTTTTTTCTGGTTGCGGCGGGTTTTCCCTGGGCGCTCATCGTGCCGGGTTCTCGGTCGCGTCCGCCTATGACATTGACGCGACTCTGACCTCCTCGTTCGCCGCCAACTTCCCGAATACGAAGCTCGTGCTGGCTGATGTTTCGTCGATCTCTGGGGCTGGGGTGCTCGCTGCGGCCGGCGGCCGGGTCGACGGCATCTTCGGCGGCCCGCCTTGCCAGGGCTTCAGCGACATAGGCCGTCGCCAGAAGGATGATCCGCGACGCCAACTCCTAGGCCACTTCTTCCGCATCGTCAGTGAAGCCGAGCCTTCGTTCTTCGTGATGGAGAATGTGCGGGGGCTGGAATACTCAGACGCCCGCGACGTTCTGGACGAGGCCATGGCGCTGGTGTCCGACCGTTACAACATTCTTGGTCCCAAGATTTGGAACGCCGCCGACTTCGGCGCCGCGACTAAACGTCGGCGACTGTTCGTTATCGGCATCCACAAGGACGCGGGCGACGCCCTCACCATCGCCGACGTCGAGGCGATGATGAAGCCGGCGGCGACCGTTCGGGCGGCGATCGCCGATCTACAGGATGCGACGTTCGTCGAAATGGCCGATGGCTTCGATGTGTGGCGGATCGAAAAACAGGGCCGACCGCATGCCTATGCCAAGCCGCTGCGGTCCGGTGACAAGCTTTTCACCGGGCAGCAAGCTACCGTCCACACCGACAAGGTCATTGAGCGCTTCAAGTCCGTACCCCAGGGAGGGGTCGACGCTATCGGCCGGCACCCCCGCCTCTCCTGGGATGGGCAATGCCCGACGCTGCGTGCCGGTACAGGTTCCGATAAGGGCTCCTATCAAGCCGTCCGTCCCCTCCATCCGGTCGAGCCAAGGGTGATCACAGTCCGCGAAGCTGCGCGCCTCCAAGGTTTTCCTGACGCTCACCGCTTCCATCCAACGGTCTGGCATTCGTTTCGGATGATAGGTAACAGCGTGTCGCCGATCATGTCGGAAGCGATTTTTACCGCCATCCGCAACAAGCTGGCCCTGTGTATCGGGCTAGATATAGCCGCTGAATAAATCGAACGAATGCCTCGGAGCCTGGTCGTGAGGTGCGCTCCGAGTCGACACCAAATCTTTGTTCAAGGGTTCTCTCGGCGACGAGCGGAGAAGGTCCATTGGCGGATAAGACTTTAACACACAATTCGTCTGAGCCGCCGGTCACCGATCTGACCCGGCGAATAATGCAGAGCGTGCGCGGCAAAGATACTTCGGCTGAACTTCGGGTGCGCCGCGCGCTGCACGCGCTGGGCTATCGCTATCGGCTTTTCGACAAGAGGCTCCCAGGGCGCCCCGATATTGTTCTATCGAAACTAAGAACGGTGATTTTCGTCCATGGGTGCTTTTGGCATCGCCATGAGAATTGTCGCTATGCGTCAACTCCGAAGACGCGGACTGAGTTTTGGACGAAAAAGTTCAAGTCTAACGTTGAGAGGGATTCAAATAATAGGATTGAACTAGAAAAAATGGGATGGGAAGTGATCGAGGTTTGGGAGTGCGATATTAAGAAGGAGCGCTTCTTAGATCCTTTAATTCTTAAACTTCGTCAAATTGCAGCATCGAAAATCTCCCCTATAGCCGAACCTCGTTGAGGTCGTAGGCAGGGCGCCACGAACGGATCCAACATTTCATAAACGGTGCGCTATTTCCGTCACCAATTGCATTTGGGATCCAACCTAGGCTGATCCAACGAAAGCAGAGGTCCCATGTCCGCCAAAAATATCTGCACCTGGATTTCAGTAGTGCTGGCCCTCGTGGCCGCAGCCATGTGGTGGCGAGCCAGCACCGTGAAAGTTGACGCCAAGAAGCTTGCGGAGGCGCACATCAGCGCCGACGGCTGGGCACCGGCACAAATTACGCTCGGCGACGCAGACGTCGTAGCCACCGGTGCGGTGTCCTCTCGATGGAATGCGTGGGCGGCGATGGTCACTGGCCTAAGCGTTGCCTTACAAGCGATCGCAAACCTTTTGCCCGCGTGATGGCAGTGCAAAGCTGGCCGCTGGCGGAAATCGTAATTTAGAGGGCTGCGGCGTAGGCGTAGCTCTCCTCACCGTTCGATTCTGCGCGCCATTCTTCTTCTAATAATTTCAATAAGTTCGTGGCGTTTGTAGCTTGCGAGCGCTCGTTTCTGTAGCTGTAACAGCTTTAACAGCCCCGTATATCAACGTTGAGGGCGGCTGACGCGCCTTGGTTTGCCCCGCATGCGAGCGAAAAGCATAAAGCTAAACTTGCTTGAAGCTCATTGTTGCTGTGATGTCTCCAGCATCGTGCTCGGTCTGGGTTCGTTTGGCTTCGTCGCGATGCGGTCGGGTAACGCTTGGAGTGATCATGGCGCGACGCAAACCCATTGAGCTTGGAGCTGCAGAGCTATGTCCTTGCGAGAGCGGCAAGGCTTATGGCCGTTGTTGCAAAAAGCGTGCTTTCAAATGGGAGCGCGACTATCGTGGCAATATACTGAAGTCTATACCATTGACTGATAGGGTGGTTGACGTTTTCTCTAAAATGAGAGTTGAATTTAAGGAAACATTTGGAAGAAGCCCTGGAAGGGGAGATCCCTTATTTATTCAGCAATTTTATGTCTCTGAGGCGGATATGCGCCGGGAGGTGCTGCGGGCGATGAAAGCGGCAGGGACACCGCCGTCCCTGGTCTATGCCTATAAGCGGACTGGGCGAATGGTGACGAAAGAGGGGCGCAGAATGCTCGCGCCTGATGAATTGCAAGAGTGGGATGCTGCGATTGACGAATATTATGAAGCTATCGATTCCGGGGAGGATTTTGACGTATTTGAAGATGGAAATGGGCTGCTCGAATTTTTAAAAGATGGAATTAAGAAAAATCAGGTAATTTTGGGATTTTTTATAGATAAGCATTTCAATAATTATCGAAATAGGAAGGGTTCTGAAGCTGACGTGGAGTCGGTTGTAGCTTTTTCGACCACGAATTTCGTCAGAACGCTGCGGTCAATACATATATTACTTGAGCAAGGCGTTGCATATGAGGCTTATCATCTCGCAAGGGTTCTTTATGAAAATTACCTAGCGGTTAGGTATGTTTATGCTGTGCCCGGCGCATCCGAAATATTCTTCGCCCAGTTGGGGCTGTTGGTGGGCACGCACGAGCTGGCGCGGAGTAGGGGCGGCTCTCCACTTCAGTCCAAGATTTTAGAAGTCGCTACAGGGGAGAAAATTAACGTCCCCTCGCGTCGTTCGATGGCGGCCAATGTGGGAAATGTAGATCTGGAGGTGTATGATCACCTTTATCGATCGCTTTCTTCGCATGTTCATTCCGAAATAACCAATATAGATAGATTTATTTCTGATCGAGGTTTCGATTATTTTGAGCACGATCCATCTATGGATGTTTTGGCTACATCTCATTTAATTTGCCTATTATTCATCTCGTGTATGAAAAATAATAGTCCATGCACAAAGCGCCTGAAGGGGGATTTGTCATTTGCGGCGGAGCGATCACTATTCGCTCTTGAAATGGTTAAGGAGATGGCGAATTTGGATGGTCAGGAGATGCCTGAAATCTACGCCATAGTGATCGAGAGCGTGATTGCTGCTGATCCTCACCTTGCGGCGCTCGTCGAAGCAATCCGACAAGGGGCTGCGGAGGGCCGTGACGGCTCGATGTAGAGCCGGTGCTCTCTTGTTACAGGTCTTTCCGGCTAAGTTTTTGATATAGTACTATAATTGGCCGACTGCGAATCTGAGGGGCGGGCGTTCGAATCGTTCCGGGCGCGCCATTTTCCAAAATCACGAAACCGACGGCCTCGCGGTCGTTGCGTCGTTCGCGTCAGCGGCTGGCCAGCGCCGCTTCCAGGCACTTCACCAGGCTGTCGCCGCTGAAGGGTTTCTTCAGGAAGCAGGCGGCGCCGAGGGCGAGGCCCCGGGCGCGGGCGCGGGCGTCGTCGAAGGCGGTGATCAGGATCACGGGGGTGGCCAGGCCGCGTTCACCCAGGGCCAGTTGCAGGTCGAAGCCGGAGAGGCCGGGCATCTGGACGTCGCTGATCAGGCAGTCGGCGCCGGACGCGGCCTCGGAGGCCAGGAAGGCGGCGGCCGAGGCGAAGGTGGCGACGCGGTGGCCCAGCGAGCGGATCAGGGCTTCCAGGGAAGCCCGGACGGCTTCGTCGTCGTCGACCACGGCAATCAACGGGGCTTGCGACACCTACTCGTCCCTTCCGGTCCCGCCGGAGGCGCGCGGACTGGCGGCGAGTGGCGGGTGGGACCTATCTGCCCCAGACCGGACGGCGGCGGAATCATACTCGGGTGTATGGCGTCATGTCGCAGGGGCGACGCCGAGCAGCTCGGCCATGCGCACGAACTCCAGCATCGAGCGCGCCTCCATCTTCCGCATGGCCGAGCCGCGGTGGATCTTCACCGTGATCTCGGAGAGCCCGATCTCGAAGGCGATCTGCTTGTTCATCAGGCCGGCGGCGACCAGGGCCATGACCTGGCGCTCGCGGGCGGTGAGGGTGTCGTAGCGGCGGCGGGCCTCGTCGAGCCCCGAGCGTTCGGCCCGCTGGGCCTGGTCGCGGCCGATGGCGGCGGTCACCGCGTCGAGCATGTCCTGGTCGCGGAAGGGCTTGGCCAGAAAGTCGACGGCGCCGGCCTTCATGCCGCGCACGGTCATCGGGATGTCGCCGTGGCCGGTCATCAGCACCACCGGCATGCGGATGTCGGCGGCGTTGAGCTGGGCCTGGAAGTCGAGGCCGCTGACGCCGGGGAGCCGTACGTCCAAGACGAGGCAGCCCGCGTCGTGCGCATGTCCGGAGCGAAAGAAGTCCTGGGCGTTGCCGAACAGGCGCGTCTCCAGCCCGACCGAGCGGAACAGGCTGTCCAGGGCTTCGCGTATGGCCCCGTCGTCGTCGACAATGTGCACCGTCGGAACCGACATGAGGGCGATAGCTGGACCAACCACTGCGCGCCGTCAATAAAGGGGCGCAACCTTCGGTGATCTCGATGCGCGACCACCCCGACGTCTTGAACGTTTCGACCGAATCCCTGCTCGGCCTGCTGGACACGGCCCGCGAGCCGATCCTGGTGCGCGACCTGGAGGGGCGGATCCTGTTCTGGAACCAGGGGTGCGAGGCGCTGTACGGCCACAGCCGCGAGGCGGCCCGCCACGCCCATGCGCCGCGGTTGCTGGAGACGGTGTTCCCGGCCCCGCTGGAGGAGATCAACGCCCGCCTGCTGGCGCAGGGCGCCTGGCGGGGCGAGGTCACCCGGCGGCTGGCCGACGGTCGCCAGGGGGTGATCGACCTGCGCTGGTCGCTGCGCCGCGACGCCTCGGGCGCGCCAGCCGAAATCCTGGAGACCGGCCGCGACGTCACCGAGGCCCGCAAGGCCGAGGAGGCCCTGCGGCGCAGCGAATACCGCTTCCGCAACGTGTTCCACGCCATGAGCGTGTCGTTCTGGGAGCTCGACTTCTCGGCCCTGGCCGGAATGTTCGGCGCCCTGCGCGCCAGGGGCGTGACCAGCCTGCGGGCCCACATCGCCGAGAACCCGGGCTTCGTGCGGCAGATGATGGAGGCCAGCCAGGTCGTCGACGTCAACGAGAAGTCGCTGCAGCTGTTCGAGGCCACGCGCGAGCAGCTGCTGGGTCCGGTCGACCGCTTCTGGCCGCCGTGCAGCGAGCACGTCTTCGCCGCCAGCGTGATCGCCGCCCTGGAGAAGAAGCCGCACTACGAAAGCGAGGCGCGCTTTCGCACCTATGACGGCCGCGAGTTCGACGGCCTGTTCACCTGCTGCTATCCGCGCGAATACCTGCCGCAGGGGGCGACCCTGGTCGGGGTCATCGACATCACCGACCGCCTGCGCGCCCAGGAGGATCTGCAAAGGGTGCAGGCCGAGCTGGCCCATGCGGCGCGGATCTCGACCCTGGGCGAGCTGACCGCCTCGATCGCCCACGAGGTCAACCAGCCGCTGTCGGCCATCGTCACCAACGGCGAGGCGGGGCTGCGCTGGCTGCAGCGCGAGACGCCGGACCTGGAGGAGGTGCGCAGGGCCTTCGACCGGATGATCGGCGAGGCCAACCGCGCCTCGGGCGTGATCGGCCGCATCCGCACCATGGCCGTCAAGGGCGAGCCGGAGACGACGCGGCTGGCGCTCGGCGCGCTGGTCGAGGACGCCGTGCTGCTGGTGCGGCGCGAGCTGACGGCCCACGGGGTGGCCCTGCGGGTGCAGGTGCCTGCCGACCTGCCGGAGGTGGACGGCGACCGGGTTCAGCTGCAGCAGGTGCTGGTCAACCTGATGGTCAACGCCGTGCAGGCGATGGCGGAGGGCTTGGAGGATGAGGCGGAGCGGGTGCTGACCGTGCGTGGGGCTGTGGAGGGGCAAGGGGAAGACGAGGCGGTGGTGCTGTCGGTGGCCGACAGCGGGCCGGGCGTGGCGCCCGAGCGCCTGCCGCAGCTGTTCAACGCCTTCTACACCACCAAGTCCGGCGGGATGGGCATGGGGCTGTCGATCTGCAAGACCATCGCCGAGGCCCACGGCGGAACGATCGCCGTGACGTCGCAGCCGGGGGAAGGGGCGCGGTTCGATCTTCGATTGCCCCTGGCGGCCGCGCCGCAAGAGGTCGATTGATGAATTTTGCTCATCGAGCCGTGAAAAGCTGAGCGGCTAATTTTACGATCGCGCGAGCGCTAGATTGGCCCCGCAAGATCCCTCGCGGGTCTTCCTCCCCCCAAAAGCCAATCGGAATATCCTGCACATGGCCATCAAAGCCTATGGCGCCTTCGCCGCCGACAAGCCGTTGGAAGCGATGGACATCACCCGCCGCGCCGTCGGCGCGCACGACGTCCAGATCGAGATCGCCTATTGCGGCGTCTGCCACTCCGACCTGCACACCGTGCGCTCGGAATGGGCCGGCACCCTCTTCCCCTGCGTGCCCGGCCACGAGATCGTCGGCCGCGTCTCGGCCGTCGGCGGTTCGGTCAGCCGCTTCAAGGAAGGCGACGTGGTCGGCGTCGGCTGCATGGTCGACAGCTGCCAGCACTGCCACTCGTGCGACGACGGCCTGGAGCAGTTCTGCGAGAACGGTTTCGTCGGCACCTATAACGGCCCGACCGAAGACGCCCCCGGCCACACCCTGGGCGGCTACTCGCAGCAGATCGTCGTCAATGACGGCTTCGTGCTGAAGATCAGCCACCCCGAGGAGCAGCTGGCCGCCGTGGCCCCGCTGCTGTGCGCCGGCATCACCACCTGGTCGCCGCTGCGCCACTGGAACGTCGGCCCGGGCAAGAAGGTCGGCGTTGTCGGCATCGGCGGCCTTGGCCACATGGGCGTCAAGCTGGCTCACGCCCTGGGCGCGCACGTGGTGGCCTTCACCACTTCGGAAGCCAAGCGCCAGGACGCCCTGGACCTGGGCGCCGACGAGGTCGTGGTGTCGCGCAACGCCGATGAGATGGCCGCCCACGCCAACTCGTTCGACTTCATCCTCAACACCGTCTCGGTCAGCCACAGCCTCGACGCCTTCACCGCCCTGCTGAAGCGCGACGGGACCCTGTGCCTGGTCGGCGTGCCGGAACACGCTCACCCGAGCCCGGACGTCGCCGCCCTGATCTTCAAGCGCCGGTCGATCGCCGGTTCGCTGATCGGCGGCATCGCCGAGACCCAGGAGATGCTCGATTTCTGCGCCGAGCACGGCATCGTCTCCGACATCGAGATGATCAAGATCCAGGAGATCGAGACCGCCTACGAGCGCATGCAGAAGAGCGACGTGAAGTACCGCTTCGTGATCGACAGCGCCTCGCTGGCCGAGGGCTGACGGGCGGGGTCCGCGCGGCGTCGAAAGCCGCGCGGACCCACCTCGCAAGGTAGCGATCCCATACCTGGGTATGACCCCGCCAAACCCAGGGACTGCGACGATAAGCGCGGGTGCGATGGCGACGTGCGTCGCGCTCGCAGAACAATGATCCTCGAAAACGAAGGGGCCCGTCGGGGCGCCCGCAGTCAGGGATCGAAACCATGTCCTTCCTCGCCCCGTCATCCTTCTCCGACGCCGCCCCCTCCACCGGCCTGATGGCCGCGCGGGAACTGGCGGGCGAGCCCCGCGGCTTCGCCGACCTGCGCGAGGTGCTCGGCGCCCTGGAACGGTCGCTGGAGCGTTCGGCCGAACCCGAGGCCGCCACGGCCCGGGCCCTGATCGCCAAGGCCTCGGCCCTTGTCGTCGGCGTTGGCGTCGTCGGCGTCGCCGCGCCGCAGGTCGCGCCGGCGGTGCAGGGCGGCCTGGCCCCCTGGCAGGCCCGCAAGCTGCGCAAGCACATCGACGAGGGCCTGGAGGGCGATCTCAGCACGGCGGCCCTGGGCGCCCTGGTGGCGCTCAGCCCCAGCTATTTCGGTCGGGCCTTCAAGGTCACCTTCGGCCAGACGCCGCACGCCTATGTCACCCGCCGGCGGCTGGAGGCGGCCCAGCACATGATGCTGACCACCCGCGAGCCGCTGAGCCAGATCGCCTATCTGTGCGGCTTCGCCGACCAGTCGCACCTGTGCCGGCTGTTCCGCCGCGCCATGGGCGCCGCGCCCCAGGCCTGGCGCCGGGCTCACCGCCTGGCGGCCTGAATCGTTCTCCGCCAAGCGACCGTTCCCGCTGCACGCCGCGCGCGAGCCGCCGATCCGCGCCAAACCTTTCCCGGGAGACTTCCAGGAGAGACGGCCATGGCGAAGTGGTTGAAGAGCGGTGCGGACGCGGGCGTTGTTGCGGCGGCGGACCGTGCGGTGCGCGAGACGGTGGAGGGGATCCTCGCCGACGTGGCGGCGCGGGGCGATGCGGCGGTGCGCGAGCTGTCGACGAAGTTCGACGGCTGGGACCGCGAGAGCTACCGCCTGTCGCCGGCCGAGATTCAGGCCTGCATGGACCAGCTGTCGGACCGTGATCTGAAGGACATCGAGTTCGCCCAGACCCAGGTCAGGAACTTCGCCCAGATCCAGCGCGATAGCCTGAAAGACGTCGAGGTCGAGACCCTGCCGGGCGTGATCCTGGGCCACAAGAACCTGCCGGTGAACGCGGCCGGCTGCTACGTGCCGGGCGGCAAGTATCCGCTGCTGGCCTCGGCCCACATGTCGGTGCTGACGGCCAAGGTGGCCGGCGTGCCGCGCGTCGTCACCTGCGCCCCGCCATTCGGCGGCAAGCCGGCCCCGGCCATCGTCGCCGCCCAGGCCATGGCCGGCGCCGACGAGATCTACACCCTGGGCGGCGTGCAGGCCGTGGCCGCCATGGCCCTGGGCACGCAGACCATCGCGCCGGTGGACATGCTGGTCGGTCCCGGCAACGCCTATGTCGCCGAGGCCAAGCGCCAGCTGTTCGGCCGGGTCGGCATCGACCTCTTCGCCGGCCCCACCGAGACCCTGGTGATCGCCGACGACACCGTCGACGGCGAGCTCTGCGCCACCGACCTCCTGGGCCAGGCCGAGCACGGCCCCGACAGCCCGGCCATCCTGCTGACCACGTCGCGCAAGCTGGCCGAAGACACCATCGCCTGGGTCGAGAAGTTGCTCGAGATCCTGCCCACCGCCGCCATCGCCCGCCGGGCCTGGGAGAGTTTTGGCCAGGTGATCCTCGCCGACAGCGACGATGAGATGGTCGAGATCGCCGACAAAATCGCCTCCGAGCACGTGCAGGTGATGACCCGCGACCCGGACTATTTCCTCAAGCACATGACCAACTACGGGGCGCTGTTCCTGGGCCCGCGCACCAATGTCTCGTTCGGCGACAAGGTGATCGGCACCAACCACACCCTGCCGACCAAGCTGGCGGCCCGCTACACGGGCGGCCTCTGGGTGGGCAAGTTCATCAAGACCTGCACCTACCAGAAGGTGCTGACCGACGAGGCTTCGGCGCTGGTCGGCGAGTACTGCTCGCGGCTGTGCGCTCTGGAAGGCTTCGCCGGCCATGGCGAGCAGGCCAACATCCGCGTGCGCCGCTACGGCCATCGCGAGGTGCCCTATGCCGGCGCGGCCTCGCCCGTGCTGGCGGCGGAATAGGGGCGATGGAGCTGCCCCCTCTTGTGTTGCCAAGCACGCCGTCGTTCCGGCTGGACGGCCGCCGGGCCCTGGTCACCGGGGCGGGGCGAGGCATCGGCCTGGCCGCCGCCGCGGCCCTGGCCGACGCCGGCGCGGCCGTCACCCTGGTCGCCCGCTCGGCCGGCGAAATCGAGGCGGCGGCCCAGGCCATCCGCGAGCAGGGCGGGGCCGCCGAGGCTCTGGTGCTGGACGTCGGCGACGTCGAGGCCGTTCGCACGGCGCTCGCTAGCCGTCCGGCCTTCGACATCCTGGTCAACAACGCCGGCACCAACCGCCCCAAGCCGTTCACGGAGGTCACGGTCGAGGACTACGACGCCGTGCTCGATCTGAACCTGAAGGCCGCCTTCTTCGTCGCCCAAGCCGCCGCCCAGCGGATGGTGGAGGCGGGGGGCAAGGGCTCGATCATCCACATGACCTCGCAGATGGGTCATGTCGGCGGTCCCAACCGCACGCTCTACTGCGCCAGCAAGTGGGCGCTGGAGGGCCTCTCCAAGGCCATGGCGCTGGACCTGGCCCCGCACGGCATCCGCGTCAACACCATCGCCCCCACCTTCATCGAGACCCCGCTGACGAGGCCGTTCTTCGAGGACCAGGCGTTCCTGGCCAGCGTGCTCGCCAAGATCAAGCTCGGGCGCCTCGGCCAGGTCGAGGACCTGATGGGCGCCATCGTCTTCCTCGCCTCCGACGCCAGCGCCCTGATGACCGGCTCGTCGCTGGTGGTGGATGGCGGCTGGACGGCCGATTGAGGGGCTCGACAGCCTCCGCCCGGCTAGGTTAGGCCTCGCACTACCAGTGCGGGCATGGCGAAACTGGTAGACGCAGCGGACTTAAAATCCGCCGGCCGCAAGGCCTTGCCGGTTCGACCCCGGCTGCCCGCACCATTTGTACCTAGTCTTGGCATCACGCGTCGCGCTTTTGTGCCGCCTATCATGCATTGAATTCCATAATTCTCTCGTTGCATGTGTGATGGTTGATTTATCACAATTGCTCTTCGGTTGTGATTTTGACTCTTTCTGAACGCTAAGAAAATCATTTAACCTGTAATATTTGATGGGGGCGGGGGTGTCTGGAAAGGTTGTTTGGATTGAGGACGATCACACGGCTTCTGATGGAATATATGTTAGACTTTTAAAGGCGAGAAAGTGGAGTTATATATTTGCAACGCTTCTTTTTATGCATTCGTATGGAATTTTTCATGTAAATAAAGCGATACTATTTTATGGATTATCGATAACAATTCCCGATTGGATGATTGGTAGGGCGCTATTATCGGTAAATTTTTATGTTCTTTTGCAATACGTAATGCTTTCTGTTCAGGCCGTGTATGCGTATCCTCGGGTGTATGCTGAGAGGTTGCGTGAGCGGGTGGAGGAAAAATTGAGTTCCATGAATTCTTCTTTGGAGGATGAAAGGAAGAAAATTGAATTGGTGACTGAGCAAATGGAATGGAATAAGGATGAATATGCTCAATTAATGACGGATATTAGTCATTATGAGCAGTTAAATCTTCAAACGCCAAATAAATATGATATGGACATAAGGCACTCTAGATTTAAGGAAATGCAAGCTAAGAAAACTTATGAAGAGAGATATTTTCAGGTTGAAAATCTAAATAAAAGTATAAAGGCAAGAATCAATAAAATTGAAGAAATAGAAAACAAAAGCCCTGAGTTAAAAAAGCCTTATAGGGTAATGGAGGCTTCCATGGATGCAATCAGATTGATTCCTCCATTGATTTACGTAGTGGTGGCGTTGTTATTTTTTGGATTCCAAAAATTTATAGGCCAGGCTTAGAGGCGGTATCGATTGAATTTCTAATCGCCTCAGTTCGATGGATGGAGTTCGACCCCGGCTGCCCGCACCAGCTTTTCCACGATATGGCGCCGCTTGTGCGTCAGCGCACAGATGAGCGCGGCGACTCTCGCGAGGTCGGGCGCGCGTTCGTTTCCACTCCACACTGTCGGACGCCGGCCGGCTCGCGCGTCCCAGCCCGGGCCGGCCACCCTCGCTCAGCGGCGAGCCTGTTTCTTCTGCCGCCACGCCAGCGCCGCCAGCCCGATCGCGAAGGCCACGAGTTCCGCGTAGCTCCACAGGTAGTAGGCCGAGAAGAAGCCCCACTGCATCAGCGAGCGGTCGAGGGCGAAGGCGACGTGGGTCAGGACGATCAGCAGCTGGAAGGTGGCCATGAACAGCAGCCAGATCCGGCGGTCGAAGAGGGCCAGGCTGCCCAGCACGCCGAGATAGACGAGGTCGACGGCGAAGATGCCCCACTGGGGGATGCGGTGGTCGTCGATCTCCAGGGCGGCCGAGCCCACCCAGGCCAGGATGGTGGCGATGGCCAGGCCGCGCTCCATGCGGCCGCCGATCCACAGGGCGACGCCGCAGATGACGAACATGGCGCCGGCGCCCAGCTGGGTCGGCAGGATTGAGAACAAGGCGGCCCCCGAACGTGTCCGGGGGCCATTGTCGCGGTGAATCGCGGGATCGGCAAAGGGGCGAAGGGCGCGCGGCGGCCTCAGGCCGACTTCACCACCTCCAGCTGGCCGCGCGTGGAGTCGGGTTCTTCCTTGTCGCCGCCGCCCACCAGGGTGACGCGGCGCAGGCCGATCTGGTCCTTGGCGTCGGACAGGGCGCCGTGGGCGGCGATCAGCGAGCGGCGGACGTCCGCTAGGCCCGAGGCGGCCACCATCACGTGATCGACGGCCTGCTGGCCCACCCCGGCGGCGACCCTGGCCTGGAGGCGGGCGCGGGGCATGGCGGCGATCAGCTCGCCCATGGCGGCCAGGGTGTTGTCGACGGCCTCCTCGGCGGTGAACAGGCGGGTGGCGAGATGCTCGGCGACGATGCGGCGGTTCATGTGGAGTTCCCCTCGAAAGGTCCGGCGGCTTCGGCGGGCCGCGATCCGGACGTTGAGCGAAGGCGCCGGCGGGCGCCTTCTGGGGAAAGGCGGCCTCAGCCGTGGCGCAGGTTCTGGAAGAGCTCGACCACCTGGCGGGCGCTGAGCAGCCCGCCGATCAGCATGGCGAAGCCGAGCGCGATGGCCAGGACGGCCAGCAGGCGGAAGGCGGGGGTCAGAGCATGGTCGAATCCTCCGCGCATTTCTCGCGGAAGCTCTCGTCCAGCACCGTGGCGGTGATGGTCAGGATCTCCCTCAGCACCATCTCGGGCGGCTTGGCGGCCGCTTCCTTGCGGATCGCCGAGACCAGGTCGGTCACCAGCGGGGCCAGTTCCGGCGGGGCCAGGTCGGTCAGCTGGCGCTGCAGTTGCGACCAGCCGAAGGGCGGGACCGGCGGCTCGGGGGGCAGGGGCGGCCAGGCCTGCTCGAAGGCGGTCACCGCCTGCCTGATCTGGCGGGCCTTCCACACCAGCATGCCCAGGCGATGCTCCTGCAGGCTGACTGGGGCGGGGGTGTTCTGGTCGGATGTCACGGTCGTCGTAGGCCTCGGTTTTACGCAAGGACGACGGTGGCGAGCCCGGCGGGGCGCCCGCCAGTCCGATTGGGTCGGGGTGGTATCGAGTCCCATAGTCGGCGGGCGGGGCGGCTGGGGGAGCGAGGGGGGGATCGATTCCCCGTTCATGCTCGCTCAGCACCCGGGCCGCGGCCCGGCGGCCGTTGACGCCCAGCTTGCGGCAGGCGCTTTCCACCAGGGCGTCGGCGCGCGACTTGGAGACCCCCATCAGCGGGCCGATCTCCTTGGAAAGCCTGTGTTCGCTGACCAGGCGCAGGGCTTCGCGCTCGCGTTTGGTCAGAAGTTCGAGGCCGGCGGCGGGGTTGAAAGGCGTGTCCATGGGGGCGAGCGAATCGGCTCCACTCGATCTAGGGATGAAGTGCGTTGCGGCGCGGGGCGGCCACGCCGATAGATAGCCGAGTTCTTTGATTTTCGGACATGCCTAGATGACGACAGCCGGCCCGGATCCCATCGACCTCGCCGTCGGAACGCGCATTCGTATTCGTCGTCGCTACCTGAAAATCAGCCAGGACGAGCTGGCCGAGGCCCTGGGCCTGACCTTCCAGCAGATCCAGAAGTACGAGCGCGGCGAGAACCGCGTGTCGGCCTCGATGCTGGTGCGCATCGCCGCCCGGCTCGAGACCTCGGTCGCCACCCTGGTGGGCGAGGACGCTCCCGCCGAGGAGAGCGCCGGCATGCTGGCGGCCCTGACCCTGCCCGGCGCGCTGGACCTGCTGAGCGCCTACGCCCAGGCTGGCCCCAAGACCCAGCGGGCGATGGTGGGCCTGGCCCAGGCGATGATCGAGGCTGGCGAGGAGGATTAGGCCTCCAGCCGCTCCACGCCGCCGACGCCGAGGTCCGCGAGGGCCTTTTCCAGTTCGATCGCGGCGGCCTCGACCTCGGCGGGATCGCGGCCGCGGATGACGAGGCTGGCGCCGTAGACGTCGGGCAGGGCGAAGAACGGATAGCTGCCGATCGACAGGTCCGGATGGGCTTTGGCGACGGCTTCCAGCGGGGCTGCGATCGTGCCTTCGCCCGTGCCGGTGACGCGGACGGTGGTGGCGACCACCACGGCCCCGGTGCGCAGGCGCGGGCCGACGTCGTCGAGCATGCCGCGCATGATCGCCGGCACGCCGGCCAGCACGAAGACGTTTTCCTTCTGGAAGCCGGGCGGGCCCTGGACGGGGTTCTTCACCAGGGTTCCACCCTCGGGCACGTGCGCCATGCGGCGGCGGGCGGCGTTGGGCTCGCCCCAGCGCTCGCGCAGCAGGGCCATGATCTCGGGATGCTCGGGGGCGGTGACGCCGAACGCCTTGGCCACCGAGTCGGCGGTGATGTCGTCGTGCGTCGGGCCGATGCCGCCGGTGGTGACGACGTAGTCGTACTTGGTCCGCAGGGCGTTGACCGCCTCGACGATCTCCTGCTCGACGTCGGGCACCACGCGCGCCTCGGCCAGGTCGACGCCGTAGGTCGCCAAGTACTTGGCGATGGCGTTCAGGTTCACGTCCTGGGTGCGGCCCGACAGGATCTCGTCACCGATGATCAGGACGGCGGCGGTGACACGATCGACCATGCGGCGAAACTCCCCTGGAACGCCTTCGACTTAAGGCCGCGACAGGCCTGCCGCAACCGTCATGGCTTGCTGGTGACCTGGGCGGCGACCTGGGAGGCCGGAACGTCCAGATGCGCGTCGAGGAAGAGCTCCAGCGCCCGCAGCATGGCGAGGCGATCCTTCTCCCGCGTCAGGCCGTGATCGGCCAGGGGGAGTTCCAGGTAGTCGACGGGCTTGCCCGCGGCCTTCAGCCCGGCGGCCATCGCACGGGACTGTTCGACCGGTACGGACTGGTCGATGTCGCCGTGCACCATCAGGATCGGCATCGCCGCCGCGGCCGCGCGGCGGGCGGGAGACTCCGCGACGATGCGGGCGCGGTCGCGCCGGGCGTCCCCGATCAGGCGCTGCGTGGCCAGGTCCCCGCCATAGAACTGGCCTTTGGATTCGATCAGGTCCGAGAGATCGGAGACGCCGGCGATCGCGGCCGAGCAGCGGAACAGGCCGGGAGCGGCATCGGTCGCTGCGGCCAGCGCCAGGTAGCCGCCGAACGACCAGCCGGCGACGCACATCCGGCGCGGGTCGGCCAAGCCCGACTGGACCAGCCAGCGTCCGCCGTCGATCACGTCCTGATAGACCGCCGCGCCCCAGGCGCGTTCGCCGGCCTTGCGGAAGGCGTCGCCATAGCCGGTCGAGCCCCGGAAGTTGGGTTGCAGGACGGCGTAGCCGCGCGTGGCCACGAACTGCGCCCACCAGTCGAACCCGATGTCGTCGCGCGCCTCCGGTCCGCCGTGCGGCATGACGACGAACGGCAGGTTCCGCGCCTGGTCGAGGCTGGCCAAGCCTGGCGGCAGGGTGACATAGGCCGGGATCTCCAGACCATCCCGCGCCTTGAAGCTGACGGCGAACCGGCGTCCGAGGGGCGCCTCGTCGAGGGCGGGCTGGAGACGCGCGAACGGCTTCGTCTGGCCGGTCTGAAGGTCGATCCATATCGAGGCGGCGGGACGATCTTCCTTCGCGACGCTCGCGATGACGAAGCGGCCGTTGCGGGTTTCGGCGGCGATCGCGGCGTCGTCGGCGCCGGCGAGCTGCGCGATCCGGGCGGCCCGGGCCTTGGCTTCCGGGTCGAAATAGACCGTGCGTACGGCGTCGGCCACATAGCGCACGCCGACGACTCGCCGACCGTCCGGAGAGAAGACGGCGCCGGCGACGTCGTAGCGGGCGTCCTTGAACAGCGTGCCGATGAAGCGCCGCTGGGAAAGGCTGTAGACATAGAGACCGTCCACGCCGCCCTCGTGCGCGGAAGTCACGACGAGGCGATCGGGATCGCCATCGAAGCCCAGCGGGGTCATGGGCTCGGCGTCGGCGGGCGTCGCGGGGAGCAGCTTTCCGTCCGGGGCGAGGCCGAGCAGCATCGGCCGGTCGCGAACGACGTCCCCGATGGCCAGGCGAGGCCGACCATCCCCGTCCGCCAGCCAGAACAGGACGTTCTTGTCGCGTTCGAGCACCCGGGTTTCCTCGCCGGTGCGCACGTCGAGGCGCAGGAGGCCGGGGTGCAGCGGATCGACCCAATCCACAGCGACGAGCACGCCGTCCGGATCCTCCGGCAGCAGGCTGACGACGTTATCCTGGATCTGAGGCTGGGTGATGGCCCGTCGGGGGCGGCGGACGAGGTTGGTGAAGGACTGCAGGCGCTCGTCTGTCGAGAACAGCCGGGTCCTCTTGATCAGGAAGTCGTAGGTTCGATCGGGGATGCCCACGCCGAACAGCAGGCGATCGCCTTTCCAGGCTATCCAGTCGGCCGTGCGGGCCGAGCCCAGCGGGTATTCGGCCGTGGGGCCGTCGGCCAGGCGATCGACGTGATAGACCCGCAGCACGTCGAGGCTGTCGTGCTGGCCGATGACGGCGATGCGCGATCCGTCTTCGGACAGGGAAATGTCGCTGTAGGCGTCTGGTCGGGCGAAGCGCGCGGCGTCGATGCGTTCCGCGCTCCAACTTGCGCCGCCGGCCAGACAGGATAAAGCCGCGGCCATGGCCGTCACGAAAACACGCACTCGCAAGCCCCCTTGCCCCGGGTGATCGTTATTCGCTCTCTGGTGGTCCCGTCAAAGTCATTCTCGCTCCCCGTTTTCTCCGTCGCCGGTCGCCTCCATGCAGTTTCCCTCCGCCCTTACCCACGGCCGCATCGTCCAGCGCTACAAGCGCTTCTTCGTCGATCTGGTGCTGGACGACGGGCGGGAGGTGACCGCGCACTGTCCGAACTCCGGGGCGATGCTGGGGGTGAACCTGCCGGGGCAGGGGGCGTGGGTGTCGTTCTCCGACGATCCCAAGCGCAAGCTGGCCTGGACGCTGCAACTGGTCGAGGCGGCCGGGGCGGACGGGACAGGGCTGGTGGGCGTCAACACCATGCTGCCCAACAAGCTGGTCGCCGAGGCCCTGGCGAACGAGGTGATCCCCGAGCTGACGGGCTACGCCAACGTGCGGCCGGAGGTGAAGTACGCCGCCGCCAGCCGGGTGGACTTCCTGCTGACCGACCCAGACCGGCCGCCGTGCTGGCTGGAGGTCAAGAACGTCCACCTGTCGCGCTCGCCGGGCCTGGCCGAATTCCCCGACTGCAAGGCCGCCCGCTCGACCCGCCACCTGGAGGACCTGGCCGCTCAGGTCGCCGAGGGGCACAGGGCGGTGGCGCTGTTCGTCGTGCAGCGCGAGGACTGCGAGGATTTCCAGGCCTGCCGCGAGCTGGATCCGGCCTTCGCGCGCGGGCTGGACGTGGCGGCCGAGGCGGGAGTGGAGATCATGGTCTGGGCGTGTGCGATGAGCACGCAGGAGATCCGGATCGCGCGGCCGATCGTCTGGAAGCGGTGAGGCGCTCCCTCTCCCTCGATGGGGGAGGGCCGGGTGGGGGTGGCTACGGCGGTTGGGTTAGCGCTCTTTTCTGAACCGCTGTCACCCCCATCCCCGACCCTTCCCCCATCAAAGGGGGAAGGGAGAGGAGCGCGCGCCGTGCCCCAGTTGAACTTTCGTGCTATAGTCGCGACATAAGCCCGACCGACATTTGTTCCTGGCGCTCCCTCGCGTGACGCGCCCCGTTTGAGATTGAGCCGCCCATGACCCTCGACGACGCCTTCGAGATCGAGACCGAGACCCGTACGGGCCAGATCAAGATCCACAAGCCGGAAGACTTCGAAGGCATGCGCAAGGCCGGCCGTCTGGCCGCCGAGTGCCTGGACATGCTGATCCCGCACGTCGTGCCGGGCGTCTCGACCGATCACCTGGACACGCTGGCCCGCGAGTTCATCCTCGACAACGGCGCCCTGCCGGCCTGCCTGTTCTATCGCGGCTATCCCAAGACGGTCTGCATCTCGCGCAACCACGTGGTCTGCCACGGCATCCCGGGCGACTGGACCCTGCGCGAGGGCGACATCGCCAATATCGACGTCACCGTCATCGTCGACGGCTGGCACGGCGACACCTCGCGGATGTACGGCGTCGGCGAGGTCGGGCCGCGCGCCCGCCGCCTCGTGGACATCACCTATGAAAGCCTGGCCCGCGGCCTGGCGGTGGTGAAGCCGGGCGCGACCCTGGGCGACATCGGCCACGCCATCCAGAGCTACGTCGAGGCCCAGCGCTGCAGCGTCGTGCGCGACTTCTGCGGCCACGGCCTGGGCAAGGTGTTCCACGACTCGCCCAACATCCTGCACTTCGGCCGTCCCGGTCAGGGCGCGGTGCTGAAGGCCGGCATGTTCTTCACCATCGAGCCGATGGTGAACTTGGGCAAGCCGGCGGTGAAGGTGCTGGGCGACGGCTGGACGGCCGTGACCCGCGACAAGTCGCTGTCGTCGCAGTGCGAGCACTCGATCGGCGTGACGGAAGACGGCTGCGAGGTGTTCACCGCCTCGCCGACCGGCCTGTTCCAGCCGCCGATGCAGGGCGTCTGAGGCGCCGCGGGCGCTTTGCGTCCTTCGAGGCTCGACCGGATCGCCTGAGCCCGCACCCTTACGGGTGCGAAGCCACTAGGCGAAACTGACATTTCAGCTTACCTATCAGTCCGAAGACAACCTTCGGGAGCGGTTTCGTGCGCCAGCCTTCGCCCTTGCGGGCCCCTGACGACGGTGTCGCCGGCGGCGCGCGGTCGCGCATGCTGGTGCTGGACGTCTGCTCGTCTTCGGGGCTGGAGGACTGGTCGCCCGACCTGCAGAAGGCCAAGGTCTATGAGAAGATCCTGCTCGACCTGATCCTGGGCGAGCTGGCGCCGGGCGCGCGGCTGGACGAGCAGTCGCTGGCGGCGCGCTACGACGCAGGGCTCGCCGGGGTGCGCGACGCCCTGGGCCGGCTGGCGCTGGAGGGGCTGGTCATCCGCCGCGCCCGCTCGGGCACCACGGTGGCGCCGCTGGATCTGGTGGACCTGCGCCAGGGCTACGAGGCCCGGGCCCTGATCGAGCCGCACTGCGCGGGCCTGGCCGCCCGCCACGCCTCCAAGGCCGACGTCGCCGCCATCAAGGCCGTGTTCGACGGGGCCGAGGACGCCGCCCGGACGCGCGACCTGCCGGCCCTGGTGGCCATGGACCAGCGCTTCCACGCCGCCGTCGCCCGCGCCTCGGGCAATCTCGCCCTGGCCCGGATCCTGATCCCCCTCCAGCACAAGGCCGCCCGTTTCTGGGTGTTCTCGTTCGGCGGGGCGACCGAGGCCGAACTGATGGCCGACATCGAGCAGCACCGCGAGGTCGCCGACGTCATCGCCAGCGGCGACGTCGAGGCCTCGAAGGCGGCGATGATCCGCATCCTCAGCATCACCCCCGAGGCCGTGCAGCGGCCGCAGGTGGAGGCGTGACCTCAAGCCCTCCCCCTTGATGGGGGAGGGTTGGGTGGGGGTGGTTGCAGCGTTGGCCGCTCCGCGTTTGCCTGAACCGCCGCGTCACCCCCATCCCCGGCCCTTCCTCCATCAAGGGGGAGGGGGGCTTTTCGGCGCGCACCTTCCATCAAGTCCAAATCTGGACTATATTCGGATCTGGATGGAGATCCGCATGCCTGTCGCCAAGCGCAAACCTGTCGAAGTCGCCGCCGGTTCGGGCGTGCTGGACCTGTCGCGCTTCTCGCCCGCCAACCGCCGCCGGCTGAGCGGGCCGGGGTTGCGCACCTTCCTGGCCATCGCCGACCTGTGGGACCTGTCCGAAGACCAGCGCCTGCTGGTGCTGGGCCTGCCGTCGCGCTCGACCTACTACAACTGGGTGAAGGCGGTGCGGGAGCATCGCGACGTGACGCTGGATCTCGACATGCTGACCCGGATCTCGGCGGTGCTGGGCGTGCATCAGGCCCTGGGCGTGCTGCAGGCGAGCGAGCGGGAGGCGGTCGCCTGGCTGCGGACGCCGCACACGGCCCCGCTGTTCGGCGGCCGCCCGCCGCTGGAGGTGCTGACCTGCGGAACCCAGGACGGCCTGATCAGCGTGCGCCGCTTCCTCGACGGGGCGCGGGGCGGGCTCTACATGCCGCCGGGCGATCTCGACCGCGACTTCTGTGCCTACGACGACGCCGAGATCGTCTTCTCGTGAGCGAGGCCTACGCGCCGGCGCCGCAGCCCAGCTATCGGCTGATCCCGTCGCGCTTTCCGCCGATCGGCCTGTTCGACACGGTGGCGACGGCGGCCGATCTCGACGCGGTGATGGACCTGGCCGGCTGGACCAACGACCGCCTGGTGGCCGAGCGCGTGGCGCGCCTGCCGATCGATGAGCGGGTCCATGGCCGGACCAACGCCAGCATCGTCATGGCCTCGTTCCTGCACGTCGCGCCCGGCGGCATGCGCTTCAATGGCCCGGACCTCGGCGCCTGGTACGCCGCCGCCGAACTGACGACGGCGGTGGCCGAGGTGGCCCACCACCTGCGGCGCGAGGCGGTCGCCACGGGGGCTAAGGCCCTCAGCCGCCAGTACCGGGTCTATTCGGCCAGGCTGGAGGGCGACTATCTCGACATCCGGGGCCAGCAGGGGGCGCGGCCCGAGGTCTACGCCAGCGACGACTATGCGGCTGGCCAGGCGATGGGCGAGGCCGTGCGCGCTTCGGGCGGGGCGGGGATCCTGTTCGACAGCCTGCGCCACGCGGGCGGGATCAATGTCGTCGCCCATCGCCCCCGCAACGTCCAGGACGTGACCCAGGGCGACCATTACGAGCTTCGGGTCGAGGCCGCGTCGCGCCGGATCGAGGCCCGGCGCCTGGCTGCCTGAAGGCCCGGCTGTGGCCGGCGGGCGACAGCCGGCGGAACGTCTCGCCAACTGTGAGGCTTTCTCGACACAGGGCTTTGGCAATTCGTTCTAAAATGTCAGAAGAGATTTTGACGAACGTCAAGCCATCCCCATTTGGTGCGGCGAGGCGGGGCCAAAGGCGCCGCTTCCCGGAGCCTGCCGCATGTCCCGTCGCCTCGCCCTTCTCGCCACCGTCGCCTCCGTGGGCGCCTTCGCCGGCCTCGCCGCCGTCTCCTCGGCGCGGGCGGCCGACCAGCTGACGGAAGTCGACGCGGTGGTGGTGACGGCCCGCGACCGCAACGCCGGCCTGCTGGAAAAGCAGCCGAACGACACGGTGTTCGGCCTGGACAAGCCGCTGATCGAGACGCCGCGCTCGGCCAGCTTCGTCTCGGGCCTGACCCTGCAACGCTACGGCGTCGAGACCATCGACGACCTTACGGCGGTGTCGCCGGGGACCTACACGGCCAGCTTCTACGGCGTGCCGGGGGCGCTCAATATCCGCGGCACCCTGGCCGAAAACTACTTCCGTGGCTTCAAGCGCGTCGAGAACCGCGGCACCTACGCGACGCCGATCGGGGCGGCCGAGCAGATCCAGATCGTGCGCGGCCCGCCGACCCCGATCTACGGCTCGGGCAAGGTTGGCGGCATGCTGAACTTCATCCCGAAGTCCGGGAAGGGCGAAGGCGGCTATCTGGAGAACCCCGAGGGCGAGATCACCCTCACCTACGGCAGCTACAACAAGAAGGACGCCACGGCCCAGGTCGGCCTGCCCGTCGAGGTCGGCCAGGTGATCGGCGGCGTCCACCTCTATGGCGAGGTCGAGGACAGCCACAGCTTCTATCATGGGATCTATCCCAGGCGGCAGACCGGCCAGGTCTCGGCCGATTTCGACCTGGGCGGCGGCTGGAGCGTGGCGCTGGGCGGCATGATCTATCGCTCGCAGGGCGACGTGCAGACCTCGGGCTGGAACCGCCTGACCCAGGACCTGATCGACAACGGAACCTATGTCACCGGCCGCGACACCAGCCTGGTCGACAGCGACGGCAACGGCCGCCTGACGCCCAGCGAGATCGGCTACTACCCCTACGCCAGCGCGCTGTACCTGGCCTATTTCGGTTCTCCGACGACGGACGCGGCCCACACGCTGGACACTGGGGTGGGCACGACCAAGCTGTCGCCGCGCACCGTCTACGTCTCGGCCGCCGACTTCTCGAAGACGGCGACCAACACCCTCTATTTCGACATCGGCCGCAAGCTGTCGCCCGACAGCTCGGTCAAGCTGCAGCTGTTCTACGACTCCCTGGAGAACAAGCGCTTCGTCTCCTACGGCTATCCAGCCTGGTTCGACAGCGACGTCTGGGAGGCCCGCCTGACCTGGGACTTCCGCAACGAGGCCTTCGACGGCGCGGTGCGGGCCCAGTCGTTCGTCGGCGCCTCCTATCGGGCCTTCGACGGCCGGCGGCGCGAGAGCTTCAACAGCGGCCTGATCGCGCTGGACCGCCAGGACCTGTCGTACGGCGCCACGGCGACCGACATCATCGGCAGTCCGTTCAATCCCGGCGACGGCGTGGCGTGGGAGAACGACAACCACTCCAAGTGGACGCAGTCCGGCGTGTTCTTCACCACCGACATCGCCATCGGCGACAAGCTGAACCTGATGCTGGGCGGTCGCTACGACGACTACGACGTCACGTCGGAGGACGTCGGCTATCTGTCCTACACCGTCGCCGGCGTGCAGAAGGCGGCCAAGGGCAAGGGGACCTACACGGCCAGCGTCAGCTACAAGGCGCCCTTCGGGCTGATGCCCTACATGACCTATGCCAAGGCCTCGGCGCTCGAGATGAGCCAGGCGGGCGACATCGCGCCGGGCCTGGTGGCCGACGCCAGCGACGCCTGGCTGTCGGACAGCGACCTGGCCGAGGCGGGCGTGAAGTTCCAGTGGCTGAAGGGCACGCTGATCGGCTCGCTGGCCGGCTATCGCCAGAACCGCACCCAGCTGACCGGCATCAAAGCCACGCCGACCGGTACGCGCGCCGAGGGCGTCGAGCTGGAGGTGCGCTGGCTGGCCAGCGACCACTTCAGCTTCACCTTCTCGGGCAACAGCCAGCACACGACGGTGAAGGGGCCGGACAAGTCGTTCCAGTACATCCCCGTCTACACGGTCGGCGTCAGCGGCGTGGACGGCTATGGCGGGGCCTATCTGGTCTGGGATTTCACCAGCATCCGGCCGGGCGACTACGACTACACCCTGATCCCCAAGTCGGTGGTCAGCCTGTACGGCGCCTACGCGTCGGACCAGCACGACTGGGGCAAGGTGTTCGCGACGCTGGGCGTGACGCACGTGACCAAGACCTCCGGCCTGGTCCCGGGCGCGGTGGTCTATCCGGCCTACGCCGTGGCCAGCGGCTCGGTCGCCTACGAGTACGGCCCCTATACGGCCACGCTGAACATCGACAACCTGTTCGACGAGCTCTACTTCACGCCCGTCGCCGACACCTACGCCAACCTCGCCGCCTTGCCCGGCAAGGGGCGGGAGTGGCGGGTCACCCTCGCGAGGCGCTTCTGATGGCCCACGTCCGGATCCAGCATCGCCCCTGGCTGCTGCTGGGCGCCTTTTCGCTGCTGCTGTTCCTGATCACCGCGGCGACCTATTCGTCGCTGGGCGTGGTCATTCCGGCCATGGTTCCTGAGCTGGGCTGGAGCTGGGAGCACGCCTTCCTCGGTTTCTCCATCATGGGCGTGGCCACCGGCGCCTCGTCCTGGCTGCCGACCCTGCTGATCCGTCGCTGGGGCGTGCGCGCAACCCTGGTGGCCGGCGCGGCCGTGATGGCCGGGGGGCTGGCGCTGATGGCCAATGTCCATGGCCTGCCGGCCTATTTCCTGGCCACGGCCCTGCTGGGCGTCGGCTTCCAGGCGGCCGCCCTGATCCCCGGCACCTACGTGCTGTCGGCGATCTTCCGCCAGCGGGCCATGCCGTTCGGCATCTACTTCACCTGCGGCGCCCTGGGCGGCGTGGCCGGGCCGCTGATGGTGCTGGCCAGCCAGGGCGCCTTCGACGGCCACTGGCGAGTCTATTGGGCGCTGCAGGCGCTGGCCATCGGCGTGCTGGGCCTGCTCTGCGCGGCCGTGGTCGGCGGACCCAAGTGGCTGGAGGAGGCGGGCCGGGCCATGGACCGCCTGACCGCCGCCGACGCCAAGGCCGCGCCTGCCCATCCGCGCGTCTTCCGCACCGATCACGACTGGAGCGTCCGCGACGCCGTCCGCACCCCGCAGTTCGCCATACTGGTGGCGGCCTATTTCAGCCACCTGCTGGCCGGGGTGACCGCCGCCAGCCTGACCCAGGCCCACCTGACCCAGCTGGGCGTGGCCGGGGTGGTGGCGGCCGGGGCGCTGAGCGCCGAAGGCCTGATGCAGGTCGTCGCCCGCCTGGCCGGCGGGGCCGTCGGTGATCGGGTCGATCCTCGCTGGTTGCTGGCCTTGGCCCAAGGCCTTCTGGTCGTGGGCCTGCTGGCCCTGTCGCGGGCCACGACCTTGCCGCTGCAGGCGCTCTACGCCGTCGGCGTGGGCCTGGGCTTTGGCCTCACCGTGCTGGCCGTCAGCCTGCTGCTGCTCAACTATTTCGGCCGCAGGAACAACGTCGAGCTCTTCTCGCTGGTCTGCCTGGTGGGCGCGGTCTCGGCGGCGGGGCCGTTCATCGGCGGCTTCATGCGCGACCGTCTGGGCGGCTTCACCCAGACCTTCGAACTGTTCGCGGCCCTGACCGCGGTGGTGTTCGTCGCCGCCCTGATGATGCGCCCGCCCAAGCCGCGTCTCGCGACGACGGAGACGGAGGCCGTCCCGGCGCCCTGATACCGCGCGCCGATACCTCGTCCCGGGGTCTCGCTACGTCACCCTTTTGGTCTATGGTCGCGCCGACTCGCCAGCAGGGTGAGCACGGCGGGAGGCGAGCATGGGGCGCGAGGACGGACGCAAGGAGTTCGGCGTCTTCCTGCCCGTGGCCAATGGCGGCTGGATCGTCTCGAAGACGACGCCGCCGCTGGACGGCCTCTACGCCCAGAACCGCGCCGCCGCCGTGCTGGCCGACGAGATCGGCCTCGATTTCATCATGTCGATGGCCAAGTTCCGCGGCTTCGGCGGCGAGACCGACCACTGGGGCGCGGCGCTGGAATCGGTGACCCTGATGGCCGCCCTGGCCGAGGCCACCAGCCGCGTGAAGATCTGGGCCACCCTGCATCCGCTGCTGCAGAACCCGGCCGTGGCCGCCAAGATGATCGCCACCCTCGACCATGTCAGCGGCGGCCGGGCGGGCCTCAACATCGTCGCCGGCGCCTATCGCGACGAGTTCGCCCAGATGAGCGCCTGGGACGACACGCTGAGCCACGACGACCGCTATGAACTGGCCGAGGAGTGGACCCGCCTGGTCAAGCGCCTCTGGACCGAGGACAGCGTCAGCCACGAGGGGCGGTTCTTCACGCTGAACGACTGCCGATCCAAGCCCAAGCCGATCAGCGCGCCGCGTCCGGACCTGATCTGCGCCGGCGTCTCCGAGCGCGGCTTTGCCTTCGCCGTCGCCGAGGCCGACGCCTGCTTCATCGGCGGCGAGGACGAGGCGGCCCTGCGCGAGGCCAGCCGTCGGGCCAAGGCGCGGGCGGCCGAGCTGGGCAAGGCTGTCCGCACCTACGCCATGTGCACGGTGGTCCATGCGGCGACCGACGCGGAGGCCGAAGCCCTGGCCGACCATTATCGCGACGGGGTGGACATGACGGCGGTCACCACCATGTTGTCGAACTGGGGCGTGCCCCCCGAGCGCCTCGCCGAGACGGCCGCGCGCCAGGGGGCGTTCATGACCCGGACGGTGATCGGCGCGCCGGCGACCTGCGGGGCGCGGATCCGCGACCTGGTCGAAACCTGCGAGCTGGACGGGCTGATGCTGATCTTCCCCGACTACGAGGCCGGTCTTTCCATGTTCGGCGCCGAGATCCTGCCGGGCCTGCGGGAGGCCTATCCTTGAACACGGCCCCTCTCCGCGCCGACGACGGCCTTTCGACCTGGATCGCGCCGGCGCGCACGGCGCTGCTGGTCGTCGACATGCAGGTGGACTTCGCCGCGCCCGACGGCGTGATCGGCCGGTTTGGCGTCGACCTTTCGGCGGTCGAAGCCGCCCTGGACGCGGCCGGGCGTCTGGTCGAGTCGGCCCGGGCGGCCGGCGCGCCGGTGGTGTTCGTCGGCCTGGAGACGACGCCGCAGACCGACGCCCCCACCTTGCTGGAGCGCATGCGCCGGCGGGGCGGCGATCCTGAGATCGAGCGGGCCATCTGCCGGGCCGGAACGTCCGGCGCCGACTTCTACGGTCCGGTCCCTGGGCCGGGCGAGCTGGTGGTGCGCAAGCCGCGCTACAGCGCCTTCGTCGGCACCGACCTCGACGCGCGGCTGCGGGCGCGGGGCGTCGATACGCTGGTGGTCTGCGGCCTGACGACCGAGTGCTGCGTCGACAGCACCGTGCGCGACGCCTTCCATCGCGACTACCACGTCTTCGTGGCCAGCGACGCCTGCGCCGCCTACGAACCCGACCTGCACGAAGGCGCGCTGAAGAGCCTGGGGCTGAGCTTCGCCCTGCTGGAGACCGCGTCCGGGATCCAGGCCGCCTGGGGCGGCTAGTTCACACAACGCGCAAAGAAAAAGCCGCCCGGGCGAACCCGGGCGGCTGATCCTTTACCGAAGGGCTCTGGCTTAGAAAGCGGCCTTCAGCGAGACGGCGATGCGCGACTTGTAGATGTCGCCGAAGTCATGCTCGCTGGTGTCCCAGTAGCGGACGTCCAGGCCGAGCTTGTCGGTCAGGGCGTAGCCGACGCCGACGTTCCAGGTGGTGTAGTCGGCGGCGTCTTCGACCGATTGCTTGCCCAGGGCGGCGCTCAGCGAGAACTTGTCGTTCAGCGGCACCGAGCCGTTGACTTCGACGTAGGTGGCGGTGCCCAGGTCGCCCGGCCATTCCGGCGAGACGTAGGCGGCGGCGCCGAGGGTGACCTTGCCGAACGGCTTGGACACGGCGGCCTTCAGTTCGGTGTAGCTGAACTTGCCGGGGGTCAGGCCCTTGTCTTCGACGTAGCCGTAGTACAGCACGCCGAAGTCGAACGACACGTCGCCGACGGTCGGCTTGATGCCGCCGTACAGGTCGACTTCCACCGACGGATCATCGGTGCCGAAATCGACGTTCGAAGCCCAGACGCCAGCGTAGCCGATGCCGTAGCCGAGGTCGACGCCGCCGAACACTTGCGGGTCTTCCTGGGTTTGGCTCACGCCGCGGAACACGTAGTCGCTGGCGATGCCGACATTGTACGAGAGGCTGACTTCTTGGGCCATGGCGGCGCCGCCGAGGGCGACCGTCGCGGCGGCGGCCGCCAGCGAAAGCTTGAAGAACTTCATCCGTGCTATCCCCTTTTTTGTTAGCCCGCCGGGAGTTTGCTCCCAACCTGTGCGGCGCCTGCAAGCGCGTCAGTTCACAAGCCAGGATTAACTGCGGGCCGTGCTCTAGTTGCAATCAGCTAGGCGACAGCGCCAGCGATAAGAACAAGGGTCGTCCAAAACTTGGGCATGTGTGACGAATTTGCTTCATAAGCAGCTTCCTAGGCCACAGTTGTCGCCAGGTGGATGTTTAGCGCTTAACTGCGGCTTCAGCGCATCGCCATCGTCGCGGCCCCCAGGTGCAGGCCGGCGTCGACCAGCAGGGTTTCGCCGGTGACGTGGCGGGAGGCGGGCGAGGCCAGGAACACGGCGGCGCCGGCCACGTCCTCGGCGCTGGAGGCCACCTGCAGCGGCGTGGCCGCCGCCGCGCCGGCCCGCAGGCGCTCGATCTTCTCCTCGTCCATGGCCTTGCCGAACCACGGGGTGTCGATGAAGCCCGGGCAGACGGCGTTGACCCGGATCCGTGGGGCCAGGGCGCGGGCCAGCGACAGGGTCATGGTCGTCATCGCGCCCTTGGAGGCGGCGTAGGGCACCGACGAGCCGTTGCCCATGACGCCGGCGATCGAGCTGGTGTTGACCACGGCGCCGGGGCGGGGCGCTGCCTCCAGCAGGCTGCGGGCGGCGCGCACCATCTGGAAGGCGCCGACCACGTTGACCGAATAGAGTCGCAGGAAGTCGTCGGCGTTCACAGCGTCGAGGTCGGCGTGGCGCGGGGCGAACTTGGTCACGCCGGCGTTGTTGAACAGGGCGTCGATGCGGCCCGAGGGCGCGGCGGCCTCGACGATCCGCCGGCAGTCGGCGTCGTCGGCGACGTCGCCCCTGGCCAGAACCGCGCGGGCGCCCAGCGCCTCGACCTGGCGGGCGGTCTCCTCGGCCTCGCCTGCGCTGCTGGCGAAATTGACCACTACCAGGGCCGCGCCGCGACGGGCGGTCTCGACCGCCATCGCCCGCCCCAGGCCCGTGGACGCGCCGGTGACCACCACCGAAAAGCCGTCGAAGTCGCGACCCGTCATCCGTTTCCTCCTGCGTTCGAACGCTTGTTTGCGACACCGTAACCGGCGCGCGGGCGCTTGTCTCGCCGGGGGCGGAGGCCTAAATCGCGACCATGACCGAACTTTCCGTGACCCAACTGGGCCAGACCGTCTCCGCGCCGGAGAGCCCCGAGGCCGCCGTGCTCGAGGCCGTGCCCAATCCGCAGAACGACGTGCTGTACCTGGCCCGCTTCGTGGCCCCCGAATTCACCTCGCTGTGCCCGGTGACCGGCCAGCCCGACTTCGCGCACCTGGTGATCGACTACGCGCCGGGCGACTGGCTGATCGAGAGCAAGTCGCTGAAGCTCTATCTGACCAGCTTCCGCAACCACGGCTCGTTCCACGAGGACTGCACCGTGAAGGTGGGCCGCAAGATCGTCGAGGTCGCCAAGCCCCGCTGGCTGCGCATCGGCGGCTACTGGTACCCGCGCGGCGGCATCCCGATCGACGTCTTCTGGCAGACCGGCCCGGCGCCGGAAGGCCTGTGGGTGCCCGAGCAGGGCGTGCCGGCTTATCGCGGCCGGGGGTGATTTCACTCGTTCCCTCTCCCCTTGTGGGAGAGGGTGGCCCGCGAAGCGGGTC